>CAZAJY010000006.1:0-40289 GCA_964485905.1 uncultured Candidatus Saccharibacteria bacterium
AGTGGTATCTAATTGTGACTTAGTGGTATCTAATTGTGACTTAGTGGTATCTAATGAATTCTTCATGCTATCCAATTCGCCTGTAATTGAAGTCATTTGCGATTTAGTTAATTCAAATTGAGTCTCATTTTGTAAACTATTTACTTCAGATTCAAAAACCGTCACCTCATTCTCAGATATTTTTTCTATCTCCGCCAAACCTGTTTGTCTAAAATATTTAAACCATTCTCTATTCATAAAGGAAAACTTATCAAGCCATGGTTTTTTGTTATTTGTAAGATGAATAATATATGAATTTTCTATTACAGCCGAAAAACTTTTATAATTTGTATCGTAAAAAATATTAAAATCAGATAAAGTGAAACCTGCCTTAATAACATTAAAAATCATATTATTATATTCCGGTCCAAACCATAAAACATTCTCTTTAAATACATAATTAAAAACATCTTGATCCATTGTCACAAATTCTTTTTTCTCTTTTTTGACCTCTAATAACTTAGATGTAATACTATTCAAACGCATCTTTTTAAGATTCAGGAGCATAACACCAGAATTAAAGTATCTATCTACTCCTACAATTATATCCCCATGTTGTTTAAGGCTCTTCTCTGCCGCCATATCCCTTACCGCTGAAACAAAATAATTATCTATATCTAAATTATATAAAGTAGACAAATCCATCTGCACTAAAATATCTCCATCAAGGTAGAGAACCTTATCATAATTTATTAACAAATTCGGGATATCAAACTTAAATAATGCTGCTTTTGAAACATGTGGATGTTTGGTATTTAATAAAGTATATTTATTTTCTAAGTTTAGAATACTTATAGAAACCTTATTGTCAGACATCTGATTAAAGATCTTGAGATATTTATCCTCGACATTAATACAAAAAATATAAATATCATAATGAGTATCAATATTTTTATTTTTAATCAAAGAAAACATCGCCACCCCCGTAGGAACAGCAAAATTATTGTCTGTAATAAATACTATTGGTATTTTATTTTTACTATCTACTATCATTTTGTATCCTTAGTATTATCCCTATGGTTTATAAAATCAAGGTGTTTTCTTGTAAATCTTTGTCTATTTTCCTCCAACATATTACTGATCTTATCTTCGGGATAAATTATTTTAAATGTTGTTCTGTGATTATGAAAGACAAAAACATCCTTGGCAAAAACTAATTTCCACCCATCCTTCATCGCCCTTATGCAAAAATCATCATCGTCTCCAAACCCCACACCAAATTCTTCTGATAATAATCCAACACCTTCAATCACTTTTCTCTTAATTAATACAGAAAAAAAAGAAAGTTGAACTTCTGATACCACTATTTGACCCTTATATATTTGACCAATCTCTTTAGCATATTGTTGAGGATTATGATCATATTCAGGTAAATCACAAAAATCTGATACATTTTCCTTTAAATTCTGTATTGATTGCCAACTAGTACACGGTGATGCTAAGGGACCGACTAAACCAATCTTTTCATCTCTCTCTGCTACATTAATCATTCGATCTAACCAGCCCTCATACACTTCAGTGTCATTATTCTGTAATACTAGATATTTAACGCCTAATTCCATCGCTCTCTTTATCCCCTGATTTGTTGCTTTCACAAAACCAAGATTTTCTTCGTTCAAAATGAGCTCATACGGCACATTATTTTTATTAAGAAAACCTTTAACTTTCTCTCTACTTTCTGAATTTGATCCATTATCGACCCAAATTATTTTATAATCTTTAGTATTTTTTTGTATACTATCAAAACAACGGATTGTATAATCCTCATTGTTCCAGGTGGGTGTTATTATAATAGATAATGTAGACATTTTGTTTAATCCCTTAAGATCTCATTAACAATACTATCTAGATTATTTTTTGCTTTTCTAGCTAGACTGTTAATCTGATTTTTTGATTGTGGCACATTAATACTCATTACCCTCTCACAAGTGCTGACTAAATCCCCGATCCTTACATCAAAAGGAAATGAGTCATCCCAATTCCGGCAGTATTCAGCTACCTTATGGTTTTCAAGCGAGATTCTCCTCACACCATACGCGATACTTAATATCCTACCATGCAATGAGGTTCCGATCCATAGTTTGGAATTTGCAATCCAATCTACGAGACGTAATGGATTTTTCTCCTTAATTATATCCACTCGACTCTCGCATAATTCATCATTTAAATATTTTTTAATCTCTAAATAACTCCCCTCACTATCATGGTACCTTGCTGATCCAGCGATAAATAAATATACCTTACAACCATACTTATCTATTATTTGTTTTAAATTCTTAGCTACCGTCTCGATAGAAAGAACATCTAAAAGAGGCTGCTTAACCTGAAATAAAATATATACCTCTTTTATTTCGTTAGGAGAATAATAAAAAGGTAATGCATGTATTACGTCTGGTAATAAATTATTATTTATACCTAAGGACTTAAGGTAGTCAGATGATGTCTTACTTCTTACAGACAACATCTTAGCCATCTGTAATGAATTAACAGCTTTATTAAATAAATCAACATTTTTAAACTGCGGCAAGGATTCAAATCCACCGACTGAGTTTATGATAATTTTTGTATCTCTATTCTTTTCATAACCGCTAAAATGAGGTAAATAAGCCAACTGATAATTAATATCCCCCACAAGACAACACCTCATTCTTCTTTTCTCGTCTTTAGTTAGTTTTGAATACAAATCAAAATCTGTATTTTTAAGAGACATGCTGAGGGCTCGCTCTATATCAGCACCACCAATCTCTCCCCCAACAATCCAAACTGCGTCCCAGTGGTTACTAGATAATAAAAAATCATATGGTAATACTTTTTCACCTATATACTCTCTCATGTCAGAGCTAATTAATGAACTGGGAGTAATGTTACGGCCACTATTTTTTAACGCCTCTTTGGCAATTAAAAAAAAGAGTGAGTCGCCAAAATTATCTCTCTCATAGGCACCAATAGTTAATATATTTTTACTCATTTGATTTTACTGATTTAAGTCTAGATGCTCTCATCACAAGAGCCTTTCTATACAAAATAACGTCTTTCTGATGAAACTTCTCTATTTTAGTAATTAGATCTGGATTTAATATATATTTTTTATTATTAACTTCATTATTAATATTTTCATGATATACCTTACCATCATCATTTAAAAAATATTTTGAAAAAAATTTAATATCCTCATTATAAAATTCAGTGATCCCAATAAAATTAAACTTCTCTAATTTGAATCCCCATAGATATTGAGTATATATATTCCTTAATTCTTTACAAAAACAAAAATCCTCTAATGTCCAATTTTCTTCAATTACTTTTTTATGTAAAGGAAGAGACTTTTCTTTATTGTAAGTTCTTTTCCAATAATAATAATGTGACGCTAGTCTTTCAACCGGATTACGTAACCAAACAGCGTATTTAATATTTTTATCATAGTTTAAAAGTGAATACTTTATTGGAAAAAAATGACCATGAATACAAACGCCTCTTTTAATTTTAAATAAATTTCTAATTATAAAATTAATAATCTGTATTTTTCTAATAATCTTCTTTTTATGCATCGAAAAATCCTGATAATCAGTAAGGTATGAATCCTTAAAAAAATCAGCTAATAACCTACCAAAACTTACGCCAGCAGTTTTTGGTAAATGTACAGAAATTAAAGTGTACTTATTCATTCCTTCCATATGTGTTCTATGTACAAAAGGCCCTTATATTTATTTTTATTTCCAACAGAATAAATGCTGAGGTTCCTATATCTTGGTTTTAGATCGTAGCCCTCATGTTCCGAATTACCAAAACATATAATATTAAGATAATAATCACCGTGCAGCACCGGTAAACTATCAAAATGTATAGTGAGACTTTTACTGCTACCGCTAATCAAATAGTTATCCATCTGGGTATTGTAACCAAATACCTGACCACCCATAACAGAGTGTAACCCGATACCCACATTAAAGGAAATATCTTTTTTCTTCATTTTAAAATCGATTTTGATATCCATTGATTCGCCTGTTTCAAATGTATTCTTTACTTCCCCATCCTTATCTATAAATTCTACGCCTGTTATTTCTGCTATTTTTTCTCGTCTTGGTTCTTCTATATTAATCTCATTTTGAGACTCTTTAAGATTTTTCTTTTGTTCATCTTCAATCCTCTTCTCCTCATCGGACATATTTTGATAAATATATTCATTACCTACCTCTTCGGCGGAACCGATCATGGCGATCTCACCATTACGAAGAAGCATGGCACGATCACAATATTTCTGAACTGTCTCTATGCTATGGGTAACTAAAATAACGGTCTTGCCTTGTTCTTTATACTTAGCAAATTCACGGAGGCATTTGGCTTGGAAATTCGCATCACCTACCGCGAGCACTTCATCCATCAAGAGAATTTCTCTATTAGCATGTATTGCTACAGCAAAAGCCAACCGCACCTGCATACCAGAAGAATAATTTTTTATTTTCTGATCAATAAAACGCTCAAGTTCGGAAAAGGCGACAATAGAGTCAAATTTGGCATCTATTTCTTTCTCGGTCAGACCTAAAACTGTGGCATTTAAATATATATTATCTCGTCCGGATAATTCTGGATTAAAGCCAATACCAAGCTCTAGAAAGGGTGAAACTAAGCCATTCAGGCCGATATGGCCTTTATCCGCGGTATATACCCCAGCTAGTATTTTAAGTAAGGTGCTCTTGCCTGAGCCGTTACGTCCCAAAATACCAAAGAACTCCCCTTTCTTAACCTCAAAGGACACGTCCTTTAGCGCATAGAAAGTTTCGTAGCTATTCTTTTTAAAAATATTTACAAAGGCACTGCGTAAAGTGGTGATTTTTTCATGGGGTATAGAAAAACGCTTAGAGACATTTTTTACACTGATAGCTATATCTGATTTTTGTTCGTTATTTTTACTCATTTACTTTAAATTAATTCAGCGACGGTACGCTCGGTTTTACGGAAGACTAAATATGCTAGAGTGACGGCGACAATAATACCGAACAATAATAGAGAAAAGTCCCCGAAGGTGCCGAACCTATTATTAATTAAACCTTCCTTGGAAAAATGCACAATATAGGCAAATGGACTGATGAGCAAAATCTGTCTAATATGGGCTGGCATAAAAGTAAGTGGATAAATAATAGGCGAAGCATACAATAAGACCGAAAGTAATATTTCCCAAACATTACTTAAGTCCCGGAAACGGACATAAAAAGGTGCAGTGAGAAAAGAAAAAGCTACAGCTAAAATGTACAGAAGGATCGAATAAACAAAGAACATAGCCAGACCAGACAAACTAGGTATCTTGTTGTAAATAAGGAAGAAGATAGCTAGAACAATAAGGTTCATTCCAAAAATAAATAGGGCGTTTAGGGTAGAAGCTAAAACAAGAGTCCAGCGTGGAACATATATTTTTGTCACTAGCTGAGCTTTTGATACCAAAGAAGTCATACCCGTCATGGTGGCCTCGGAAAAAAATTGGAATAATAGTAAGCCGGTTAAAAGCTCCAGTGGGTAATAAGGTGCGCCAGAATTCCGCATATTGAATATAGAAGAAAAAACAAAGTTCAGAATAGTAAACATTAATAAGGGTTTTAATATAACCCAAATATAACCTAAAACACTACCGTGGTAACGGAGTTTGAAATCTGTTTTGGCCAGACGCCAGACTAATTCCTTGTAATTTTCATGGGATTTTGTAAGCATATTTAATGATTAATTTTTATTTATTTCACCAAGTAATTTTCTGCTGAGAAAACGTACTGATCAATAAAGATTTTTTTGAATGGAACTAATGAATTTAATTCATAAAATACCAAAACTGCCTCGCGATAACCGTCTTCATCTGTATTACGATAAGATAATGGAGCACAATTATGAGCCAACAAAATAGCATTACCGATCAATCTCGCGGTTCTTTTATTACCATCCTCAAATGGCTGAATATAACTAATACCAACAATTGCCAGTAAAGCCTTTAGATAAGGATTACTTATTCTGGCAATTGCCTTAGCTAAAGAATCCACAGCCTCGGCTATTTGGTGGATATTATCTAAGGGTTTATAGGTAGAACCAGTTACTCCCACCGGTTTTGCCCGCAAACCTTTATTAACATTTAAATCCTTAATTAAAATTTTATGAATCTCCTCAATATTTACCCGAGTAAATTCTTTAAATCTATTAATGTTTTCCAAGATAAATTTAAAAGCTTCCTTATGATTTAAGATCATAACCTTTTCTTTTTTATCATGACCAACAGCCTCCTTACCTTCCAGGATAAGTTTTTCCGTGTCTAAAAGTGTGTAAGTATTTCCTTCTATCTTTGAAGATTTCCAAGATAATTCAATGATAAATCTCTCCAACTCCTTTTCTTTAATGGCTTCCGGTAAATTTCTGGTTCTTTCCAAATATTTCTTAGTAAAACTGTCCATAAGTTGATTCTCCTCCTTAGTAAAAAGGTCAATTTTTACTGCCTCAAATAAATCGAAGTTGTACTTTGTTTGGCTGTGTCTCTTGTCTGGCTCAATAGAACAATATTTTTTAGCATCTATATTGGCAACTAAACGGCCTAGAGAAGTTATCAGATATTCTACTGAACGCCCAGCCCCGGTACTTTCCAAAAGATTACTAGCTTTCATTTCAGCTAACTCTCTTTTAACCGTAACTAAAGATACATCGGTGCCACGAGCAATTAATTCAAAATGAACAGAAGATGAAGAAAGAGAACCTTTTTCTAAAAGGATAGATAGTATAAATTGTTGGTTTGAAGATATATTTTTGATCATAATCGTATCATTTCAGCCCCCTAATCGTATCAAAATGATACGATTAGTGCAAGTTTTGTATATTAATTAAAGTTTACGACTGGCCACCTTCCCGTCTTATCTAAATAATCTAAAATTTTATCTAATGAGGCCGAGTCCGAATAATTATTTTCCTTTAGACGATTAGCCACTTTTATAAAATTCTCCTTATCATTTTGTTCATAGAAATATTTAAATAAGTTAGTATATATTTCTTCAAACTGCAGTCTATCCTGTGGAATTACATCTAAATCACCAAAAAATGAGCTTTCGTACATATTCAGAGCTTCTAGGAATCTCTCCTGATATAAAAGATTGTGTGATAATAGGTGTATCATATCTACCCGATTAGGGGCAAAGGCTAAAATATTTTTTAGCAATTCCTCCCCTCTTTTTAAATATTCTAAATTTTTTAGAGTATTTCCTTTTTTGGTATAAAGATCGGCGAGACTTGTTTGAAATTTAAAATCCGTCGGCCTAATTGCCACATATTCATCTGCCTTAACAATTGCTTTTTTCAATAGATTAAGACTAATCTCATCTTTATTTTTATTATACAAATCATTAGTCAAGGCTAAAAAATACTTCCTGATATTCATTTGCGCTGGTGTGTTTGATTTAAAAACAGAATCAATTTTGCTTTCAAATGTATTTGAATAAGGATTTTGAGTTAAAGCGGTATAATTTCTCATTTGCACATAGCTCGATAAAGTATTTTTGAAATAAACAAAACAAATAAAGAGGACGAGAATAACGAGAAAAGTGCCAGATAAAATTGCAGCTTTTTCTTTTAATTCAGAGGAAGGCAAGGCGAGGCCTTTTTTGGAGTCTGATAAGGCCTCGCCTTGGAAAACTACAGCGAAAGCCAAGATAAAGAAGAAAGGAATAGAAGTGGAAGGAGTATCAAACACGAAGAAAAGATGAAGCAAATATGAGATACCAAAAAATAACAAAACTAAATTAGTAACCCTAAAACCTTCGGTTCGGGTAGATTTCTTAAAGAGAAATCTAAAAAACATGAACCAAATAGCCAGATAAGCCAGCAAGCCCAAGATACCATTCATTACCAAAGTATCTAGAAATTTATTATGGGCCCGATCATGCCAGTCGGCCTCAACATTATAAAGGCCGGGGTCATAGTTTTGGCTTTCTGCTATAATAAAATTATCTGGACCCCAGCCGATTAAAAATTTCTTCCAACCATTTTGAATAGGATTAACTGCTCTAAGACTAGACTTATATAAATAAAATCTAACCGGGGTAGAAATATCCTCACTCTCCCCTGTCCCTATAACCGCTACCCTAGCCAAACCAGGTACCTTTTGCCAAATGCTATTTTGCCGGGTAAAAAGGAATACGCCAGAAAAGATAATACCAACTAAAAGTAAGCCTATCGATGCTTTACGTAAATTTAACTTTTTAAAATTTATCTCTCTTCCCTTAATAACACAGTAGATAAGAATAACTAGAAAACCTAGGCCAAAACCAAGGATAGTTCCTCGTGTTTGAGTAAGAAAGAGGCCGAGGATAGAAAATATAATAATAAAAACAGAAAAGTATTTATAAAAAATATTTTTAACTTCACCTAGCACAACAAGTGCTGAAGTAATAGAGAAAAGCAGATATCCAGCTAGAAATGTTGGGTTGCCTGTAAACGAACCTGGACGAGAGATGCCACTAAAAAATTCTATAAACTCTTTACCTAATAAAATTAAAGAAGTGAACAAGCTTAGTTTAAAAAACCACAACCAATCCCTCTTTTCAAAAACAAGCAAGCTAAAAACAAAAAACGAAAAGAAAAACATTAACCCAGAGAGCCCCTCTGCCCTACTCAAATCCCCCCAAAAAGCAGAATATTTATCCACAGCAAAAATAGTACTAATTATAAAAATAAATATGAAAGCGGTAATAGACAAAACGAGAGGATTTTTAATATATCTGATTACTTTTTCTATAATTTCTTCTCTAAAGCTTTTGGAATAAAAGAAATTTATTAAAAGTAAAATACCAGCCAAAAGAAGAAGGGTCTGAATAAAAATGGACTTGCCGGAAGTGTATGGAAAAAATACCTTTTGATCCACAATAAGGGGAACAAAGGCGAGAAGATATAGACAGAGTTTTGTAGGGGTTTTTAGCATCTTATTTTTTTAAAATCTTAAATAGAAATAACAAGATCTGGAAATTCTAATTTATTAAGGATATTAGTCACGTCCTCATCAGCCACTTCCTCGGTAAAATGGATAGCTGATAATTCACTGGCCTTCTCCTTCTTAGCTAATTCCCAATTACTTAAAATATTTTTAGGATTGATATTCTTCCTAATCTCTTTCTTTTTTACTAATTCTACCACCTCATCTAAATTAATTTTGAGTTTTATACAAATCATCGCGAAATCATAAAAATCACGATAACGCATACGATCATTCATTGCCCTTATTTTTTCCGCCGCAATTTCCCTTATATCCATAACCCGCACCTTAGTCTTTACACCATATTCATTTTGATAATCCAAATCCTTGGTTGGTAAAATAACATTTTGTAAGTAATCTATTTCCACTTTTATAGAATTTGGTTGATTCAGCGGGCCGATGAATAATAACCTCTCAATTTTAATTGTAGCCGGAGAAACATAATCTTTTTTAACAGTCAAAAAATCAGGTTGTTCTAATACCGCTTTTACTTCTTCTAAAGCAACGGACTGATTATTTGTAGAAAAATCCAAATCTTCAGAAAAGCGTAATTCGGGCAAATAAACATGGTGCAGGGCTGTTCCGCCCTTAAAAACTAATTTACCTCTTAATGGGGAATCATAAATAATTTTTGACACCAGAGCCAAAAAATAATCCTTCTCTGCTATTGCTAGAGGATATTTTAATTTCTTATTTCTCAGTAGAAGCATTGTTTTATCTAATAATTCTATCATCATAATATAAGCGCCATTTGGCATTAAAAATTTTGGCTTCAGATCCAAAACGAGAATTCCCCAAATTTTTACCCAGAGCTTTATAACAAAGATTTGAATTTAAATTCAAAGTATCCAGCATAAAACCCACTTTACGAACCATAGTCAGACCAAATTTTTCAGCATAACTTTGTAGCTTATTTAAATCTAATTCATTATGATGGTCTTTTATTTTTTCAAAGACCAAACTAGCAGTATTAAAACCTGAGTCTAAATATAGATAATCTAAAAGGGCCTTCTCCGTCTCTGCTATTCTAATAATTTTCCCATTTTCCCTTTTTTCCACAAAACCAAAAAATAATTCCCTTTCCATTTTAGAAAAGTTATAAATATGATTATCAAACTCATATTTTTTAGAATACTTGGTGGTAATACTAGTGATAATCCGATCATATTGATCAAACATCTGATAGTAATTCAAGGCATGAGATAAACTGACATAGGACACACTATCTAAAGCGTTTGCAACAACATAAAGTGAGGAATCATTTTGTGATCTGGCAGATAAGCTATCTACAATCAAATACAGACCCTGTCTTATTCTTCTTAACCATCCAGCCAGAACCAACTTGTTAATCCTATTATAAGCTGAAAATTTAACGTATGATTCTTTAAAAATAGAGGTCAAATCACAAGTACGCAAAACACGGCCATATTGGATTATGGCTTTTTCTATTAATTTTGCATCATTTTCTGATAAAATTGTATTTTTCATAATGAGCTTTAAACCATATATGATTTAAAGGTCTTATTAGTATATACAATATCGAAATACAATGCAATATTAGTTATCCACAACCCCACCCTACCCTCTCTTTGACTAAGAAGAGGTAAAAATACGTAGCAAAAAACCGCTCCTTTTGGAAGTGGTTTTTTGTAATACTTTATAAGGCGTATTGACCAGAGATCTAACTTTCTAAATTCAATCTACACTTAGACCACTAAATTAGTGGGTCAAGATAGTAGTTGATGGTGACTTGAAGTCATCCATATTGAAGTTATAAGTTTGATCATATGTACCATCTACAGAACCCCAAGCAAGTGAGGTGATAGATGCTCTAGCAAGCTGAGATGTAGTCTCAGTTGTAGACATAGTGATGGTAAATGTGAATGTTCTTGGAGTACCAACCTCTACCTTGTAACCAGTAGCGGCATCATCAGCAGTAGCTGAAGTATCCATATCAACTACGCTAATAGCAGCATCTGCATCAGCGGTAGCAATAACATGTGGAAGACCATCAGCAATAGTAGCAACATCAGCAAAATACATAGTATCGCCAAATGCTGTTACCTTAACCGCAATTGTAGCAACTGCTACATCGGCGTCACCATCGAAAGCACCACTAGTTTTTGACATAGAAGGTGTTCCAACTAAAGTAACAGAAATACCCTCATTGTAGAAGGCCTGAGCTTCACCAGTAGCAGAACCAGTAACTTCGGTTCCATCTGTCAAAGCTTCACCTTCCTCATTCTCAACAGTCATATTACCTCTGTTTGTAGTGGTAATAGATGCTAACAATGTATCACCATCATCCAATGTACCACCGGTATCTTCAATGTCAGCTGAAATAGTAAAATCAACAGTAGTTCCAGCGGCAATTGTAAGGTCTAGGTTATCAAATAATAATGTGATAGTTGTAGTAGCAGTTGAAGAAACTGACTCTGAGTATTCCTCACCATCAATTGTCAACTTAACTGTACCTGTAACATCGTCAACATTACTTGAGCCAGTAGAAGTAAGAGTAATTGGTAATTCATCTAACCAAACATCAGATGTACCAGTTAACTTTAATGTACCTTTCAAAAGTACAACATCTTCAGTAACACTTGAAGCTGCAATATCAACCACCTGAGCTTCAGGAGAAGCTGAAGAAGCAGCGATCTTTAATTCAGTGTCAGCAGCAGATGAGAAAGTAACACAATCAATCGCTACACCAGTATCAAGTGTACCAGCACCAGCTGTAGCCAAAGCTGTAGTTTCTGTTGTAGTTACACCAGATCCATCCACGTATCGAATGTTGTTAATATAGACAGCAAAGTCTTCAGTGCCATCAATATCTCCGGAATCATAGTTGGAGACGGCATCTACAGTAATATAGAACTTTGATCCAGCATCAGCTTTAATAACAGCATTATTCAAAGCCAAAGTCCTTGAATAAACGCCAGTACTATCACGAGTGAAATCTGCAGTATCAGCAGTAGCTACTCGAGTTGAACCTTGCCAGATAGATACAGAATCAAAATAATCAGCCAAACGACTAGAATCACCACTATTTCGATTAGAACTGTCAAAAGTTAATTTCATAGCGGTCAACTGAATATCACCATCATTAGATGCGGTAATTTCCATACCAGCAACTTTTACATCATCCTGACCAGCACCAACTTCTTCAGCACTATACTGTGAAAGTTGATCAACTGTTGAAATAGTACCAAAGGTACCTTCCAAATCAGAACCGGTTGAACCACCAGTGGTTGGAGGAACAACGACAGGAGGGACAACGACAGGAGCAACATAGTTTAATGCAGCTCGGGTCAATGGACCAACATAACCAACAGCTGGGGCAATACCCTTAGCGGTTTGGTAAGCGACAACAGCAGCTTGTGTCTGGGAACCGAAGTAACCAGTTGCACCAGCGGCAATGGTGAAACCATTAGCGATCAAAGCATTTTGTAATGCAGTGACATCAGCACCAGTGGAACCGATAGTTAAATCTCGAGTAAATGTGTAACCTGAAGTAACAGCGGCTGAACAACCAGCAGCGGCCTTAGCGGCAGCAACTTTGTCAGGAGCAATAACCCCAGCGGCGATAAGAGCATCAACAGTCTGACACAAACTCATGGTTTGAGCAGAAGCGGTTGAAGCACCAACACCAACCAAAACAACGGCAACCAATGCCACAATGACACCAGCACCAATTAATTTTTTTAACATGATTTATAATTTTTCTAATTATCTTACTAAATCCTAAAACAAAATATTAATTTTGTTCGGACAAGCAAGCCATAATTTCTTCTACTTAACTAATAAAAATTTTTAATATGAGAAGAAATTATTTTTATAAACTACGCTCTACTTTTCAGCAGAACGATCGGTAAGGTTTCGACTAAAAACCAACCGAACCATTGTACTTTTTTCTCACAAAAGATTGCGAATATAATTTGACCTATTCACCCTCTTTCGTTTTCCGACAATCATTCTAAAATACAAAATGAATGATTATCACAATCATTAAACGAACTCTATTAAGCTTTCAAAGATCGGGCTTAACAGTGATGATAGTATAGCACAAAATTCTTGTGCAAACTATCTTACCCCTATTATATATTTAACCTTGTAAATATGCAAAATGGGGGCTGTGGATAACTCCCAAAATTTAAGAAGCATAAGCGACTATAAATTTTGAGGACCCCGTACCAATTATCCTTAACCCTATTTATAGATAAACTATACTTTAGGTCAGGAACCATATTAAACCCCTTAATGTACCTACCTATAATTTGGCACTAGGGTATATATGTATGAATCGGGATAATTAAAGGATAGCATAAAAGAGGGGAAAAAACAAGCAACCAAGACTAGGCTTTTGGATTACCAAAGGCCGAGCCTTGGTTATTTCAACATATACCTACTCCATCTCTTTTCACCCTGTTTTTTGATTAGTCCTTTAGACGCCAAAGAGACAAGTTCGCGCTGAATAGTCTTTTCGCTACAGTCCTTTATAGAGGAGACGAAGTCCTTTATCCCCAGTTCATTTCCTTTCTTTAATAAAGCAATAATGGAGTCTTGTCTGTTAGATTTTTCTTGAGAACTCTTAACGGACACACGGCCTGAAGGTTGAGTAATTCTATTGGACATAACGGCCTGTCCTTTAGAAAGTAATGGTAAATCAAAAAACTCTTCTGATAAAATAGCCCCCTTCACTCTTCCCTCTTCATCAGAGGCAAATGATTTAATAAGACCCTCAAATTCAAATTTGAGGATATTATAATTCATCTGAGAGATAATTCCACTAAGATAAGAGACTTCTAGGAAAGAAAGGATTAGGGAAACAAAGGCTAGGCTTTGGGAATACCCAAGGCCGAGCTTTTGTTGACTGTCTGTTTGATTAACGGACACAACCTCAGAGAGTAACTTTAAACCAACTTCCCGCAACTGCCACTTAACTGGTTCTTTGTCCGATATAAAACTAGACAGGAGATAAAGGGCAGAGACTAGCTTCTCTGTCTTTTTGTAAAGATAGGCCGAATCTATTGTATTCAATTGTTTGTTTTGATCTGACATAATTTATAAGCTGTTAAGGACAAGGCTAGGCTTTGGGATTACCCAAGGCCGAGCCTTGTCCGTTATAAGCTGTCCTTTAGAAAAAATGACTTTTTTAGAAAAAACCTTTTGTCCATTATATAACGGACATGAAAATAATGTAAAGGGCAAACATAAAACATGAAACACAAAGCGTAAAACGTAAAGGCCTAGAGATTAAAAAAGTTTTATGTTTTATACTATTTGTTTTACGATGTGATGTGATATAATTAAAGAAAAATTATGAGCAAAAAAAATAAATCAAGATCTCCCCTACCCAATAATCCTTTAAAAAACTTAAAAAAAGAAACCAGGCATAGTATTCTCGCTGTTACCTTTTTTGTTCTTGCTATCCTAACAATTCTAGCATCACTTGATCTATCGGGAATAGTGGGCGAAAAACTCTTTTCGGCTTTATCTTGGCTATCAGGAATCGGCTATTTTCTTTTACCAGTAATTTTTATTATGTTAGCAATCTCTTTTTTAAGACAAGAGGAAAGAGAGTTTAATGGTTTGAAAACAACTGGAGCCCTTTTATTTTTAATTTCTGGTCTAGGAATTATAAGTACTTTATCAAAAATCTTAGAGTGGACTCGTGATGGTGGTCATATCGGTAAAGCCGTTTCTTCAGTTTTTTTATGGCTCTTCGGTTCCACCGCCACTCTCATTATTCTTTCGGCCCTGATCATTATCTCTTGTCTAATTTTATTTGAAGCAGAATTAACTATTGACACCTTGTGCTTCTGGCGAAGATTTAGAAAAGAAAAAGAAGAGGATGAGGAGGACGAAGAAGAAGTAGAAGTAGAGATAACAAAACCTGAAAAAATTGAGACTAAGAAAGAAGAGGGCACAACCGCCCCTAGTCCCTCCTTAACTAATGAGGGGAAGAGAACCGAGGAGAAAGGGGAAGAAAAGAAAAAATCTTCAGAAGATGCGATGGATATTGCAATGCGAAATAATCCGGGAGCAAAAGAATATGTCCCTCCCCCACTTTCTATGTTAGAGAATGATAGCGGTAAACCAGGAACGGGTGATATTAAGGCAAATGCAAATATTATAAAAAGAACTTTGCAAAAATTTGGAATTGATGTAGAAATGGATGAAGTGACTATCGGACCTTCAGTGACTCGTTATGCGATTAAACCAGCGGAAGGTGTAAAACTTTCCCGAATAATAACTCTGCAAGATAATCTCGCTTATGCCCTAGCTGCTCATCCAATCCGAATTGAAGCACCAATTCCCGGTAAATCTCTTGTTGGTATTGAAATTCCAAACACCACAAAAACATTAGTGGGTTTAGCATCTCTATTAGCTTCAGACAAATTTACTGAGTCTGAAAAACCTCTTCTCATTTCGCTTGGGAAAGGAATTTCTGGTGATGCCCACTTTGCTAATTTAGGAAAAATGCCTCACGTTTTAATCGCTGGAGCTACTGGTTCAGGAAAATCAGTCACTATTCATTCAGTTATTACTTCCCTACTTTATCGTAACTCTCCAGAATTACTGAAATTTATTATGATTGATCCGAAACGGGTGGAATTGACTTTATATAATAAAATTCCACATCTACTTACCCCAGTTATCACTGAGGCAAAGAAAACTATTCTATCTTTAAAATGGGCAGCAAAAGAGATGGATCGTCGCTATGATATTTTGGAAGAACATGCTTGTAAAGATATTGATTCTTATCATAAAAATATTCTGGCTCCTGCTTTAGAAAAAGTTAAGGAAGCAAAGAAAAGGGATCGCGACACTAGCAAAATAGAGTTGCCGGAAACAATGCCGTTTATTGTAATTGTCATTGATGAATTAGCCGATATTATGATGACTTATCCGAGAGAAATGGAGAGCGCAATTGTTCGTTTGGCCCAAATGAGCCGAGCCGTCGGTATTCACTTGATACTTTCTACCCAAAGACCGTCTGTTAATGTTATTACTGGTTTAATCAAAGCAAACATCCCAGCTAGAATTGCCCTGCAGGTTGTGTCACAAATAGATTCTAGAACGATTTTAGACAGCCCAGGGGCAGAAAAATTACTTGGTTCTGGTGATATGCTTTACCTCGGTGGTGAGATGTCTAAACCAATTCGACTACAAAGCTCCTTTATTTCTGAAAATGAAGTTAAAAAAGTAGTTAAATATTTGTCAGAGGCTTATCGGGATGAAGTACCTGGAGCTGAAATTAATTTTACAGAAACAGCAACTGACAGAAATGTGTTGTTTGAAGGCGGTATTAATGATGATTTGGGCGATGAAGATGAGCTCTATGAAACGGCGAAAGACGAAGTAATAAAAGCTGGTAAGGCTTCTACTTCTTATATTCAAAGAAAATTAAGTGTTGGTTATGCACGAGCTGCCCGCTTAATTGATATGCTAGAGGAACGGGGCGTAATCGGTCCTGGTTCAGGTGCTAAACCAAGAGAGATACTTATGGGTGGTGGAGAAAATAAAGAAATAGATAATACTAAAGAATTAGAAAGCACCGCTGATGAATTAATTAATGAAGAAAAAGAGGAAAAAGAAATAAAAAGACTAGATGAAAATGGATTTGAAGAACCAGAAGATCCGAAACAGTTCTAAAACATAAAGCGTAAAACATAAAACTTAGAAATGAGTCGACAAAAAACAAAATTTTACTTAAAGACGTTAATAATCATATTATTTTTAATTGCACTTTTCAGCTATGGGGTCTTTGAAATTTGGAATTATGCAACTGGACCTAAAATAATTATATCTTCTCCTATTAATGGATCGTCTGTTTCCGAGTCCTTAATTATTATTAAGGGTCAAACAAAAAATGTAACAGAAATAACACTAAATAATCGAGCGATTGTTATTGACGAGGCGGGTTATTTTGCCGAAAAAATTTTATTGTCTTACGGCTATAATGTGCTAGAATTAAAGGCACAAGACCGTTTTGGCAAAAAGACAGAACAGAAATTACAAGTAGTTTATAAGTAGTTTAATCCTAAATCAAATTAGAATTTGATCGGACAAGTAATATGATAAAAAAAGAAAAAAAGGAGCCAAAAGTAATGGGAGCGAATATTGACTCAACTCTTGATGAAATCCGCACCAAATTCGGCGATGATTCCATAATGAAGCTTGGTGATAAGCCAAGGGTAGATGTAAATGCTATTTCGACTGGTTCTATTGGCTTAGATGCTGCCCTCGGTGTCGGTGGACTTCCCCGTGGCCGAATTATTGAAATTTTTGGACCAGAAAGTTCTGGTAAAACAACTCTCGCCCTTCATGTAGTCGCCGAAGCTCAAAAATTAAATGGTATGTGTGCTTTTATTGATGCTGAACATGCCATGGACCCAGAATATGCAAAAAAACTTGGTGTAAAGATTGAAGAGCTATTAATTTCTCAACCAGATAATGGTGAACAAGCACTAGAAATTGTTGAGAGTCTAGTCCGTTCTGGTAAAATGGATGTTATTGTTATTGACTCAGTAGCCGCATTAACCCCCAAAGATGAAATTGAGGGCGATATGGGTGCTCAACATATGGGCAAACAAGCTCGTTTAATGTCCCAAGCCCTTCGAAAATTAACAGCGATTGTCGCCAAATCAAAAACAATAGTGATTTTTATTAATCAGATTAGAATGCAAATAGGGGTGATGTTTGGTAATCCAGAAACAACACCTGGTGGTAAGGCTTTAAAATTTTATACCTCAGTAAGATTAGATATTCGTCGAATCGCACAAATTAAAAAAGGTGAGGAAATTATGGGTGGTCGGATTCGTGTTAAGGTTGTTAAAAATAAGGTCGCTGCCCCATTCAAACAAACTGAATTTGACTTAATGTATAATGAAGGAATTTCTACTGAAGGTGAAATAATCGCTTTAGGTGAGAAAATGGAAATTATCAAAAAAGTTGGCACTTCCTATGAGTGGGCAACAACTGAAAAAGAAGAAGAGAGAAAGCTCGGACGAGGTTACGATTCTACAAGACAGTTCTTAAAAGAAAATTCAAAAATTTCAGAGAAAATCTTGAAGGAAATTCGGGCAAAATTAAAAGAAATATAAAAAGATGAGCTTCTTTGATAAAAAAACAATTTGGCTTGCTTGTATACTAATAGGTCCAATCCTAGCCTTTTTATCTGTTTTTTATAATGCAATGATTGTACTAGCAATTATTGTTTTAATTATAGGAATAAAAGGTGTCTTGGTGGACATTATGTAAATTTTTAGCTAAGATACCCCCATGCTAGAATACAGTGAAATCGTAGAGAGAAAATATATTATCTTTAATAATGAGCCCTATGAGGTCTTGTCTTCTCATGTCTTTCGCAAACAACAAAGAAAACCGGTTAATGCCACTAAATTGCGCAATTTAATTACCGGCAAGATTACAGAACAAAGCTTTCATCAATCGGAAAAAGTAGAGGAAGCTGATATTACCACCAGAGAAGCTAAATATTTATATACTAACCGCGGTGAATTTTGGTTTGCCGATCCGAAAGATCCAGCCCAAAGATTTAAGATTGGAGAAAGCTTGATTGGGATACAGGCCAAATTTCTCAAACCTAATTCCTTAATAGAAACCTTAATTTTTACTGATGATGAAGATGAAGAAAAAATACTTGGTGTTAAATTACCAATTAAAATAGAATTACAAGTTACTGAAGCACCCCCAGCAGTTAAGGGAGATACAGCAACTTCAGGTAATAAACAAATCACCCTAGAGACTGGCGCTGTTATTAATGCACCTCTTTTTATTAATGAAAAAGATACTGTGGTAGTTAACACACAGACTGGTGAATATGTAGAGAGGGTGAAGAAATAATTATCTACTCAAGTATGGTAATAGGCCCATAAAACGAGCACGTTTAATAGCCTCGGCTAATTGACGTTGACTACGAGCCTGTACACCAGTCTTTTTACTACCCATAATTCGAGCATGAGGATTAATAAATTTTTTCAATAAATCCACATCCTTATAATCAACATATTTAATATTATTTTGTGAAAAGAAACACTGTTTTATCATAATTTTATTTTATTTAGAATGGAATATCTTCCGGATTAATTTCTTCAGTTGGATATTCAATTGTATCTATTTTTTCGGCTTTGGCTGAAGCACTAGCTGGTCCACCTTCAGTCTGACTTGGGGTGTAAGTTCCACCACCTTGTCCAGCGCTATTTGGACCAAATTGAAAGTTCTCTACAATAATTTCGGTGCGATATTTTTTAGTATTGGTTGCTTTATCATCCCAACTACGAGTCTGCAATCGGCCTTCGACAAAGATTCCCCGACCCTTCTTCAAATATTGTTCAATTAATTCAGCTTGTTTACCGAAAGCGACAGCATTATGAAATTCCGTTGTCTCTTTCTTATTACCATCCTTATCTTTATAAGTTCGATTGGTGGCAATAGCAAAGTTTGTTACTTTAATTCCTGATGGCAGAGCTTTAATCTCTGGATCACGAGTCAAATTTCCGTAAAGAAAAGCTTTATTTAAATACATTATATTTATGATGAGGAATTCTATTTTTTCTCTCCCCACCGATTACTACTAATAATTAATAAATTATTCAGCCACTAATTCTTCAATACTTTTATCAATGTCCTCCAAATCTTTGGCTGAAGTGGCTTTAGTCTCTTCAGTCTTAACTGATTTTTTAACTTTTGACATTTCCTTATCCCCTGTCCTGATCGTTAATTTCGGCACATACAAAGTGTTCTCTCTTACGGTCTTAATGAGCAAATAACGAAGAACATGTGGATTAGCATCCACGGCCTTCTTTATTTCTGGCATTAACTCTGACTTAGTCTCGAACTTGATCCAGCCAAAATAGGCCGTATTGAATTTCTTCTTAGCGTCCGCGACAGACTTAGTCATTGAGTAAGCGAGGTTAATAAGCTTTGGTTCGCCTTCACTAACCAGCGATCCTCCATCCTTCAGAACAATTGCCTTTAAGGTTTCAACCTCTTTGGGCAAGTTTTCCTCCGCGACGGTGGAAACTATATGGTAGCCAAGTTCGTAAACCTGACCCCCACCCTCTTCTAATTTTTCGACTTTTTCCATAAAGGCAAGAGTAGCATAAAAATATCCCAAACACAACCGCCCCGGTTCGCAGACTCACCACCCCTCCTTAACTAAGGAGGGGGAAGCCGAAACACTCTTCTGGCGTTTTCTAGAAGTTGAAGATGGACCATTTCTGGGTCCTCACCCCGAATTTCGGCGATTTTTTTGTAAACTTCAATAACATAGGCGGGTTCATTACGCTCGCCACGATGAGGCACTGGGGCCACGTAGGGGGCATCTGTCTCAGCTTGGAGGCATTCCAATGGCACGTTTTTGATAATCTTATCAAAGTCTCGAACATAAGTAATCAGGCCCACAAAAGAAATAGTAAAACCCAAATCAATGAATTTCTGCGCCATCTCCAACTTACCTGTAAAGAAATGAACATTCCCCCGCACCTTCCCCTCATAATCTTTCAGAATTTCATAAGTATCATCAAAAGCACTTACAAAGGTTTCACCTTCAAAGGTGAAACCTTTGTGTTTCTCCCCATCACGAATATGAAGCATTAGCGGTTTATCATACTTAATTGCAAATTCTATTTGTTTTATAAAATCTTCTTTTTGCTTTTTTTTAATCTCATCTATATTTCCTTCCAATTTATAATATTCCAAACCACATTCCCCGATGGCAACTACTTTTGGATTTTTTACTAACTCTTCATAATCACTTTCATTAAAACCAAGTTGACCATGGTCAACTTCAGTCTTGGTCATATTATGGGTGGGGTGTTGACCGATGCAGGCCCAAACGTTTTCATTTTCTGATGCTACTTTTACTGCTTCACGAGAGGTTTCTAAATCTGCACCAATAGCAATAGTCCCCACCCCAGCCTCTTTCATCCTTTTTATAACATTGGCTCTATCTGAGCCATAGTCCTCAAAACCAAGGTGGGAATGAATATCAATATATTTCATCTTAATCCTTTCTTAAAAATAATGGGGTGTCAGGTACTTTATTATTTTTAACCAAATCTTTTATTTTCTGTGAGGTCTCTGGCATAATTGGATTTAACATTCGGCCAATGGTATACAAGCGAATGACCAAATCTTTTATTATTTCTATCCCCTTCTCTTTTTCGGTCTTCACCAATTTAAATGGCTGTGTCTCCTGAATTAATTTATCGGCTTCGGCGATTTTCTGCCAAATCAAATCGGTAGCTTTTTGAATTTCAAATTTCTCCAACAAATCAAAAAACTCTTGAGGAATACTTTTTTCTGGCACAATAACTGATTCACTTAAATTAGTTTGTGCCATTTTCATCACTCGGCTAGTTAAATTACCTAGGCCGTTAGCCAAATTAGCATTATAAGATTCTTTAAACATTTCCTCGGTCATTGGGCTATCTTCAAATGGACTAATTTCTCTAGCAACGTAATATCGTAAGGCGTCAGTACCATATTTTTCTATAAAAAGTAATGGATCAATAACATTACCCAATGATTTACTCATTTTAATGCCACCAGCTCCAGTCACAAAACCATCAATTACCACGGTCTTTGAATTAGGTAAGCCAGCAGCCATAAGCATCGCCTGCCACATCGCAGTCTGTTGTCGTAAATTATCTTTACCACAATATTGCACCATACCACCAGTTTCCACCTGCCATTTATTAAATTTCTCCATATTGTCTGGCCAACCTATGGCTGAAATATAATTTACTAGAGCGTCAAACCAAACATACATCACCTGATTATTATCTCCTGGGACCTCTATACCCCAAGGCATTTTTTCTTTCAAACGAGAAATACTAAAATCCTGTAGGCCTGCTTCCACAAAATTTTTAATTTCTTTAAATCTAAAATCAGGAATAACGAAGTTAGGATTTTTCTCATAATAAGCCAAAAGTGGTTTTTGGAATTCAGAAAATTTAAAGAAATAATTTTCTTCATCACGAATCTCTAAATCTTTATTGGGATGATCTGGGCACTTACCATCTACCAAATCAGAGTCAGTCTTTTCCAATTCACAACCAATACAATATTTGATTTGATAATTTTTTTTATAAATATAACCATTTTGATTACAGACTTTCCAAAATTCTTGAGCTGATTTTATATGATGTTCATCGGTAGTCCTGATAAAATTTATATCGTTAGAAATATCTAACAATTTCATCAAATCTTTAAATTTATCAGCATAAACATCAACAAATTCCTGTGGGGTTTGATTATTTTCTAAAGCCTTTTGATAAATTTTTTGACCGTGTTCATCTGTACCAGTATTAAAAAATACTTCAAAACCAATGAGTTTCTTATAACGAGCAATAATATCAGCTCGCACAAATTCTAAAGCGTGGCCCATATGAGCCGACGCATTTACATAGGGCAAGGTTGTCGTAATATAAAAATTTTTGGACATAATTTAAACCGTATGTTCCTGAATCCGATGTTCGGCCATGTTCTTATCTTTCTGAACATCATCAATAAATTCCATCAGGACTGAAGTAATTGGTACTGATAATAAAATACCCAAAAAGCCAGCAAATTTGGCCCCAATAATCAAAGCCAAAATCACGACAATTGGTGAAACACCGACCACTTTTTTAACCACTAAGGGATAAATTAAATGATTCTCAAATTGTTGAATAATCACAAACAGACCCAAAACTAAAAATGCCATTGTCAGACCACCACCGGTAAAACCAAATAAAATAGCTGGAATGGCTGATAAAATTGGTCCGAAATAAGGAATAATCTCTAAGGCTCCGGCCATGACGGCTAAAATCAAGGCATTTTGTATACCTAAAATCATTAGGCCGAGATAAACCAAAACACCCACCACAATTGCCAAAAGTAATTGTCCTTGCATCCAATAACCAATTTTTTGTTGAGATCTTTTCCACAAGTTAATAATGTAAGCTTCATGTCGGATTGGGGTGATAATTTTTAAAAACTTCTCTACCCCACCTTCTTGTACCGCCAAATAAAAAGATAAAACAATAATTAAGATAAAAGATAGGGCGCCACCAAAAATACCACTGGCAATATTTATCAAGCCACTAGAATCTTCGGCCGTCAGACTTTGAAAACGATTAATCAAATCACCAAAGACGGAGAGTTGAAGACCGCCAGAAGAGATGTCCCCAATAATTTGTTTGCTACTGTCCAAACCCACAGACAGGCCGGTAGTGATTTTATTGGTATCAGCCAATTTAACATCATTTAAAGGATTCCAAAGGGTTAGGGAGTCTAAATATTTAGGCGCATTACTTAATAAATTAGAAGCTTCATTCAAAACTGAGGGGATGAAAAAATATAATAAACCAGCAAAAATCAAGACTACGCCAATATAAGTAATAATGACAGAAAACAAACGATTAATCTTATAACGATGAAACCATTTAATTAGGGGTTCAATAGCTGAAGCAATAACAACGGCCGTTAAAACCACCAAAACTAGATCCAGTAATTGATAAAGCAAAAAAACAATCACCAAAACAATCAGGGTCTTAATAACAATACCTAAACTTATATTAACGTTAATATTTCGGTCCAATTTCTCCATAGGAGTATTATAGCATACCACTAGAATTTTAAAATATCTTCAAACTCTGATTTATTATCAAAGTGACTAACTAGGGCTAAATTTAGGCCTTGATTAATAAAGATCTCTTGAGCTAGAGCTCTAATCTGTTCTGCTGTTACTGATTCTATCTCGGCTTTTATCTCCTCTGGAGTTTTAATTTTCTCATTCATAATCTCCTGCCCACCGTAAAATTGAGCCAGAGAATTAGATGATTCCAAACCTAGGTACATAGTACCTGCTAAATTTTGTTTTACTTTCTGTAATTCTTCCTTAGAAACTAACTCTGTCTTTAGTTTGTTAAATTCGGATAGAAGAACAGAAACAACTTCTTTTACTCTTCTATTATCCACCCCAGCGCTAATAGTAAAAAGCCCATGATCAGTAAAAGCATCTTGATCGGCATGAACATAATAACAAACACCCATTTCATCTCTTAATTTCTTAAATAAACGGGAACTCATTCCAGCATCTAGGATACCAACTAAAACATCCATTACTTTTCCTCTTTTATCATAAATATCAAAAGTCCTAACACCAAGAATTAAGTGGGCTTGATCAGTTTCTTTTTTAAATAAGAGAATTTCCGGCTTAATTTGTTCTTCTTTTACTTTTTTCTTAGTTCCCTTCTCTGATTTTGGCATCTTGGAAAAAATCTTCTTAACATCTTCTAAGACTTTTTTCTCTTCAAAATTACCGGCAATAACAACAGTAGTAGCAGAGGGGGTATAAAATTTATTCCGGTAGGCAACGAAATCTTCTCTAGTCATCTGCTTAATATTTTCTTTCGGACCAGCGATATCCCAGCCGGCCGGTTGATGACCATAAACTAATTCCATAATTAAATTTTGAACTTTCCGCTGAGGTAAATCTTCATACATATTTATTTCCTCAATAATTACCCCCTTTTCTTTTTCCAATTCTTTCTCGTCCAAAAGTGGGTGTAAATACATATCAGAAATAATATCTAGTAATTTATCAACATTTTCATATTGAGCCTTAGCATAATAACCAGTATATTCCTGAGAGGTAAAAGCATTGTAACGAGAACCAAGATTATCTAGTTCGGTACTGATATCAGAATTGCTTGGTCTTTTTATTGTTCCTTTAAAACACATATGCTCCAAAAAATGTGAAATGCCATTATTTTCCTTGGTCTCATATTTTGACCCGGCTTCCACCAAGACAAAAACTGTCACCGTCGGATTATCCTTCATCGGCACGGTAATGACCCGCAAGCCATTATCTAAAATAGTTTTTATATATTTCATCTATTGTAACTTAGTCTTTAAATAACTAATTAATTCTTTAACCGTAATTCGTTCCTGCTGGCCGGTATCACGATCGCGCACAGTTACAGTATTATCCTTCTCAACCGTATCAAAATCTACGGTGACACAAAATGGTGTACCAATTTCATCCTGCCGACGATAACGCTTCCCCACATTACCATTATCGTCAAACATCACAGCTCCAAATTCTTTTTTCAAATCTTTATAAATTTCTCTAGCTTTTTCTACTAAAATTTCTTTATTTTTTAATAGTGGAAAAACAGCAATTTTCACTGGCGCAATTTTAGGAACAAATTTTAGATAAACTCGAATTTCATCATTCATTTTATCTTCCGTATAAGCATCAGATAAAATTGCTAAAACGGTTCGGTCTAGACCAAAAGATGGCTCAATGCAATGGGGAATAAATTTTTTCTTTGTGTCTTCATCTAAATAAGATAGGTCCACCCCACTTTCTTTGGAATGCTGGCCTAAATCATAATCGGTACGATAAGCCAGTCCATAAAGCTCTGATCGGCCAAAAGGAAATTCAAATTCAAAGTCAATTGTTCGCTTAGAATAGAACGCTCTATCAGCATCTGGAATCTCATGTTCATAAACATGTTCTTTTCTTAAACCAATTTCTGAAGTCCAATCAAGCATTTCTTTTCGAAAATGTTCAAAAGTCTTCTCCCAAATACTAGATTCAATTAAATATTCGATCTCCATCTGTTCAAATTCTCGTGATCGAAAAGTAAAGTCTCGTGGGGCGATTTCATTCCGAAAAGCTTTACCAATTTGAGCCATACCAAAGGGTAATTTAGGATGAAAAGAATCTACAATATTTTTAAAATTAACAAACATCCCTTGAGCTGTTTCTGGTCGTAAATAAGATATAGTGACATCTTCTTTTTTCGCACCCACCTCTGTCTTTAACATAGTATTAAATTTCTTACCATCTAAGGGATCAGCAAAATTTGCCACATGACCCGTCGCTTGCCAAACTTTTTGATTCATCAAAATTGCTGCATCTACTCCATACATATCTTCACGTTCTGTCACAAATTTATTCCACCATAAATTTCTAATATTATTTTTTAAAGCCACACCCAAAGAGCCGTAATCCCAAGTCCCAGATAAACCACCGTAAATCTCCGAACCTTGATAAATAAATCCCCTTCTTTTACACAAAGAGACTATTTTCTCCATTAAATCACTATTCTTTTCTTCTTTTTTCTTGATCATAAAGACAGTATATCTAATTAAAATCTTTTAACAACTACTGAATGACCTTACCTCCTTCATTTCGAAAATATGGATCATTACTCAAGTCTGTATTCAAAGCCGAAAAAGAATCCGTCACTTCAGTCAAAGTAAAAACATCTCTTGCACTTAAAGACGCTTCGCCAATCAAACTAGGCGATGTCCCAATTTGATCAACACTTGGTAAAAGGGAAATTTGAAAAGAAACTTCTTTAGCCGATGAAATAGTTCCTGCCCCAGCCGAAATATTACCAACATTCCAAGAAACTAGCCCGGTACCTTCATCATAATTTATATTTTCCTGTGTTGGACTAACTTTTGATAACCATTTAACATAGGGTGGCAAAGTAGCATTAACGCGAACATTATTTAAATTATTAAGAGGATTAGTAATTGTCCAAGTAATTGTATAGGTAGTTTCTGTTTCCGCCTTGGGTGGAATAGGTCCAGAATTTTGAAAAGGTCCAATATAATATAAAATCTTGGCAAACATCTGAGCATCAGAAGTAATTTTTATCTTTCGTGAATCAGAGAAAAGAACATCCTCTTCCCCATTTTCAAAATCTATACGCCGACCTGAAACAGAAAAATCTAATGTGATCGTCGGATTACTTAAACTTAAGCCCGTCACAGAACCCGCACTAAAACTACTAAAACTAAATCGACTACTTCCAGATTGTCCGGGTTCCAAATTAGCTAAATTTGAATC
Source organism: uncultured Candidatus Saccharibacteria bacterium (assembly GCA_964485905.1). Lineage (GTDB taxonomy): Bacteria > Patescibacteriota > Minisyncoccia > Phycocordibacterales > GWA1-40-21 > CAIJXO01. Next base: position 26,907 of record CAZAJY010000006.1, read on the forward strand.
CGTCATTTTATCGAAAATAATCGTATTATCAACTGAACGATAATAACCACCGTTAACTTGAATTGATGATTTATTAACGGAATTACCATTTATTCGAACTATAATTGAAACATCTGATACCTCATAAGATAAATTATTCCTCCACTTAATAACAGCATCAACTTTATTTCCAGCCCTAGAAACATATTCATTAGACTCTAAACCATTTAGAGAAATATCAGCGCTGACAAAAGGACGGCGAATTGTTACTGAAGAAAAATATGTAGTTAATGGTAAATCTAGAGACAAATTATCAACTGAAGATTGCGGACCAAGGCTAAAATTAAATCCTCTTTCTTCACCTTCTTGGCCATTTAAAGCACCTGAAAATTTTATCGTTCGTTTTGCACCCGGTTCCAAATCTCCGATTAACCAAAGGTTATTCTTAGAGAAAAACTTAGGATTAGATTCGCTAAAAATAAAACCAAATGGATAATCCACCTTTAATAATAAATTCTTCATTAAAGTTGGAGAATTAGAAGTGATATCTACCGTGAAATTAACCGTCTGATTAGTATTAACTTCAGTTGGCCCGGTAATCACAATACTAACAGGCGACGAACTAATAAGAACAGAGACGACTTTAGTTTTATTAAATAAAGAATTTGAACCAGCAACTTTATATTCCAAAGTAATAGTTATCTCTTTCTTTTCATTCTCGTTACCTAATAAAATAATTGATTTATTTTTCTTCAAGCTTTGATTGGGTAAAATATCTCCTAAAAATTCTTGTATGCGCTTAGCTGAGACTGAAGGGTCATCAACTTGTTTTGCTCCTAAAGGAAAAGTAATCCCCATATCAACATCTGATAAGGTGACATTATTTTTATTTTTAATTTCTACTTCAAAAGGCCAAACTTCCCCACCAGTAATAGAAATGGGTGCCTTTATCGTCACTTCAATATTATCACCCGATACTAGATTTCCTCCAACCCAAAAATTATAAATAACAACTAGCAGAGCAACAATAAAGAAGATAGCTGAACCGATAAGGATCTTCATTGCCAAAGAAGTTGACTTTGGACTTTTGGATGTGCCACTAAAAACTTCATTGCCAACCTTAAATTCATTATCATCCCAATTTTGATTTATTTTATTTTCATGCTCCGGCAATTCATGCCTAGTAGTTCGATTGGGAACCTTATCACCCATTGAATCCAGCACTTTTTCTAATTGACTTATTTTACTTTTAGAATCTTCGTACATAAAATTATGCTATTTATTATAACATATTTACCCTACAAATGCGTTTCGTGGAGGGATTTGTTGATTTCAAGAATAGCGCGAGATTTCAGAGTAGACATAATGATCAATAATTCTGCAGTAAAATAAGGTGAGGTGGTAAATTGATCAAAATCACCTAATTTTCCAATATAACCAAGGGCTGATAAAATTCGCAAAGCCAAAATACATTCGAAGTCTTCAAGTTTAGTATCAAGGTTCAACTTTGACATTTCTAGACTGTCTAAAAAAATTATTCCCTCTTTTAAATATTGAAAAAGCAGATCGTTTTTTTCTTCCCCATGAAGAAGGCGTAAAAGAAGAGAGAAGATACGAGATAATAGTGACAGTTTAATTGTATCTTTTAAAATTAACTTCTTTTCAGCACTAGTCAACCGCCATAGTTCCCGCCCACGAACCACTGAAAAATAACTTAGTGAAAAATCAGCTAGAGAATAACGTAATTTGGATTTTAAATGTCGTACCCCCTGCCCCGCAACTTTTATAAGACCGAATTGTTCAGTAAAAACAAAAAAATATTTATTAGCCTCGCCAAAATCCGCACTTCTTAATATAAATCCTTCCGTATTGTAAATAGTATGAGACATTTATTTAACAATTCGCAATTCAAAAACTAAATCATCAATTTTAATTACCGTTCCATTTTCAATTTCCTCAGAAATAATATTTCTTAATAAAGTAGTCTTTTTGATATCTGTTTCAAACTTTTTAATTAAATCTTTACCTTTTTGATCAGTTTTGATTTTTAAATTTACTATATCAGATGGATTTAATTTTTCCTGTTTTCTTAATTCTTGAATTGCCCTAGTCAACTCCCTAATATTTCCCTCTTCTTTCAATTCTGGCGTGATTTCCAAATCCAATTCCACTTCCGTGGTTAGACCCTCATCGGCAAGCACTTCTTTTACATTCACCTCGTCTTTTATCAATTCAAAATATCTTTCTTTTTCTACTTCTGACCATTTTGCATTTTGATTTTTGATCTTTAGTTTTGCTAATGGCTGTCTCACCTTTATCCCCGACTTAGCTCGTGATTCCAAACCAAAAGAAACTATTTTTCTCACTTCAGCCATATCGACAATAATCTTTCCTTCGGCTTCAGATAATTTATTAATTTCTGGCCAAGAGGCAAGGTGAATGCTTTCTAAACCAACCAGTGATTTAACTTTCTGATATAATTCTTCGGCATAAAAAGGCATAATAGGAGCCATTATTTTAGATAATTCTTCTAAAAGATATCGCGTTGTTTCAATCGCCTGATTTTTATCCTTTACATTATCACTTTTAAATCTATCTCTTGAGCGTCGTAAATACCAAGTAGATAGATCTTCAATAAAATCAGCGATTGGTCTAGTTGCTCGGTCTAATTCATATTTATCAATAGCTTGAGTTACTTCCCAAATTATTTTATTAAGTAAAGCTAAAATCCATTGATCAAGAATATTTTCCGAATTTGGAATAAAATTTTTAACTGGTGCGGAAATATTTTGACTATATAAAGAATAAAAAGAATAAACATTATCCAAGCGCATTAAGACTTTCTTCATGGTCTCATCTACTCCAGCTTCGGAAAAGCACAAATCCTCTGCTTTTACTACGGGAGAAGACAATAAATAATAACGTAAAACATCAGCGCCAAATTTATTCACTACCAGCATAGGATCTGGATAATTTTTCAAACTTTTAGACATTTTCTTACCATCTTGGGTCAGAATAATTCCATTTACAATTACATTTTTAAAGGAAGATTCACCAAATAAAGCCGTTGACAAAACAAGCATTGAATAAAACCAGCCCCGAGTCTGATCTAAACCTTCACCAATAAATTCCGCTGGAAAACCAATTGGCTTTCTAAATAAGCCAGGGGCAGGATTAAATTTATCCAAATTTTCAAACGGATAATGTGATTGAGAAAAAGGCATGGAACCACTTTCAAACCAACAATCAAAAACTTCTGGTACCCGTTTCATCTTTCCGCCACAGGAACAATTAAAAGTGATTTCATCGATATAAGGACGATGCAAATCCAATTCATATTTATGATTATGAGGAATTGGGGCAAAATTTAATTCTCTGATTTCTGCTGGCTTCATAAAATCATGTCCTATTTTTACAGCCAAAGTCTGGTCTTCAGTTAAACCCCCAACCGCCGTAATTAATAACCACAGCGGAGAATTGTGAGAAACGATCAAAATATTCTTTCCTTGATTCTGTTCATTAATCTCTGCTAAACAAGCCATCATTCGATCTCGAATATCATGATAATTTTCTCCACCTACTGGTCTTTTAGTAAACTTTTCTTCACGTTTAGCAAAAAATCTTTGATATTCAGCATCTGTCTTTCCATCAAATTCACCTCCTCGTGCTTCATATAGGCGATCATCAGTAATAATTTGTTCAACTGGTATGCCAATTTCTGTCGCAATGATCTTCGCCGTTTCTTGTGTCCGAATAATTGGTGAAGCATAAATTTTATCAATCTTTTTACCCCTTAAATTCTTCCCGACCTGTAAAGATTGTTGCCGACCCAAATCGGTCAAATGATGGGGTGTTTTGATATTAGAACTCAGGACACCTAAAATTACATTATCAGCTTCACCGTGGCGAACTACAAAAAAATTATTTCGGCCACCAGTTTTTTTCTTTAAATCTTCTACTGAACCAATAAACTCTCTCTTATCACATTTATCACAAATCCAAACTGGTAAAGGCGCACCCCAATAACGAGAGCGAGAAATTGCCCAGTCGCGTGCTCCTTCTAACCATTTACCGAAACGACCTTCTTTAATATCAGCGGGTACCCAATTTATTTTTTTATTAGCTCCAACTAATTCATCACGAAATTTAGTTACAGATACAAACCAAGATGATGAAGCATAATTTAAAAGTGGAGTTTCACAACGCCAACAGTGAGGATAAGGATGGATCATCTTTTCTTTGGACAAAATTGTTCCCTTACTTGCCAAATATTTTATTACTAAAATATCAGCTGACTGATGATCTTGTCCTTTTTCTTTATCATCTCGCGGTTTAACATCAATACCAGCAAAGTCTTTTACTTCCGATTTAAATTTTCCATTAGTCCCGACATGCTGAATAAAAGGTAAATTTTTCTCTTGACCAAGTTTCATATCATCTTCACCAAAAGCTGGTGCAATATGAACAATCCCCGTCCCGTCTTCTGTCGTCACAAAATTGGCACCATAAACCTTAAAACCATTTTCAATATTTTTTGTACTTTTATTATTATAATAATCAAAAACTGACTTATAAGATTTCCCAATAACTTTTTCACCTTTGAATTCCTCAACGATAGCATAGTTATCTTTAATAACAGTCAGGCGTGATTTCGCCAAGATATAATTTTCACCAGACGGCATTACTTTTATTTTCACATAATCAATATCTGCCCCCACAGCTAAAGCCACATTTCCTGGTAAGGTCCATGGTGTTGTCGTCCAAGCAAGAAAATAAGTATTTGGTTCTCCAATAATGGCAAATTTTATTGTCACCGAAATATCGGTAATATCTTTATAACCCTGATTCACTTCAAAATTTGATAGTGTCGTCTCGCAACGTGGGCATAAATGCATTGATTTAAAACCTTCATAAACTAAACCCTTTTTATTTAACTTATCAAAAATCCACCATACACTTTCCATAAAAGATGGGTCCATTGTCTTATAATCATCTTCCATATCAACGAACCGCCCCATCCTTGGTACAATTTTCTTCCAATCGTCTACATAAGCCAAAACACTTTCTCTAGCTTTTTGATTAAATTTCTCTAAACCATATTCCTCAATCTCTTTTTTACTTTTTAAATTTAATTCTTTCTCAACAATATTTTCTACCGGCAAACCATGACAATCCCAACCCCAGCGGCGAGGTACATTAAAACCACACATGGTTTTATAACGTCCAACAAAATCTTTAATTGTACCGGCTAACAAATGCCCATAATGAGGTAAGCCAGTGGCAAATGGTGGCCCATCATAAAAGACATAGTCACCTTTTGGGGCCTCCTTATTTAATGTCTTTTCAAAAATTTTATTATCCTGCCAAAATTTTAGAGTCTCCTCCTCCTTTTGGGCTCTCTGGCTCTTAAGATTTTCTTCTTTTTTATCTTCGCTCATTATATTAAAATACCGTTAAGTAGCTATTTTAGCAAGTTTTTAAGAATTTAAAAAGCCCCACCCGCCCGTATCACTTGATACGATTGGGTGGGACTTCGCTCTCTATCTTCGCCGAGAACAATTCCTCTCTTGCCTCGGCACATCTTCTCCTTGCGAGAACTTCTCTGTCCTTCGGCGGAAAGCAATGAACTTGTCTTTCCGTTCCAGACGCCGCCCTGTCGAACGAGCTCCTCTGCCAATTCTGCTCAAGAATTCCTCCCTTCTCCACCACACCCCACCAACATTAGGCGAGGTCAAATACTCTTTTTTTTCTTCAACCAGCGAGAATAAGTTGACCTCTCACCGGGGTGTGGGGATTTTCCCCCTTGCCCGCTAATAAGGTCGTCCCAGAGCCTATCTGAGACAGGGATTCCCTTTGGAGAAGGATCCCGGCAAGAGAAACTCCCGAATGAAGATCGGGGTCTCTTTTTAACATTACTTTTTGACAAAACAAAGAACTCCTCATCATTATCTTATTATCCGACTCCAAAGACATACTAACATATTAATAGAAAAAGTAAAGAGTATGGTCTCAAAAGCTACATCTTAGCTGGTACTTTGATACCAAGCAAATTAAGACCGTTTTTCATCACCAGTGAAAAAGCTTCCACTAAAGCAACTTTAGCTGAAGAATTTTTATCATTTTTATCTACCACAGTTTCAGAAGCATAAAAAGTACTGAAGGCCGAGGCCAGTTCTGTTAAATAAGTTGCTAAATAATGTGGAGCATATTCTTTCCCCGCGCGCTCCACGATTTCCGGAAATCTAATTAATAATTTTGATAGTTCTCCTGATACTAAATACTTTATACTCGATACTTCTCCCGATACTTCTGCCCCAATTCCCTCTTTTTTTGCTTTGGTTAAAATCGATCCGGCACGCACGCAAGCATATTGCAGATAGGGACCGGAGTCACCCTTTAAATTTAAAATTTCATCCCAATCAAAATTAATATCGCCTTTTGCTTCTCTTTTTAAATCATTAAATTTTAGGGCTCCAATAGCAACCACTTCAGCTGTTTCTTTATTGATCTTTCCGGCTCTTTCTATTGCCTCAGTAATCACATCGTCCAACCAAATAACATTTCCCGTCCTTGTACTCATCTTACCTTCTTTAAAACGATATAAACCGTGAGCAATATGCACCCGCTCTCCCTCTTTCACATAATTTAATAATTTTTCTGTCTCAAAAAGTTGTTTAAATTGTAATTCCTGTTCCATTCCCACCTCATTTATTATAATTGTGTCTTTCCCATATTTTTTCTTACGCCATTTATCAGCCGCTAAATCTCGCAAACCATATAAAGAAGAACCATCACTCTTTAAAAGCATCAGTGGTGGATATTTTTCATCTTTAAAAAATACGAGATAAGCTCCTTCGCTTTCTCTAGCAATACCGGCTTTTTTTACATCAATAATAACGTCCGCCATTTTATCCTCGTAAAAACTTTCACCATAATTTGTATCAAATCTAATATTTAAAATTTTATAAATTCTGGCAAATTCTTTCAAAGAAAGCACAACGCATTTTTGCCAAATTTCTCTGGCTTCTTTATCACCTTTTTCTAATTTAGCAAAATAAGCACGACCTTCATCTTCCAAACTTATGTCTTTCTCCGCCTCGTCGTGAAATTTTACATATAAACCAACTAAATCTTTAATTGGCTTTTCTGATTTTTCTATTTTTTCAATATTTGACCATTTTTTAAGTGCTACAATTAATTTCCCGAATTGTGTTCCCCAATCCCCCAAATGATTATCTCTGATAACTTTTTTACCATTAAATTCCAAAATATTTGCGACAGCATCACCAATAATCGTGGAGCGAAGATGTCCAATTGTAAATGGTTTAGCAATATTAGGTGAAGAATATTCTACAATCACTTTCTGATTATTAAAAAGTTTTTTCCAAAAAGTTTCCTGCTTTTTACCATAATTTTCTTTCTGTTTCAAAATTTCCTTTACTCCCCTGGCAAAATATTCTGACGATAAATAAAAATTAATAAAACCCGGACCAGCGATGGAAATTTTCTGAATATTTCCATCGTCCTGAGCTTGTCGAAGGACTTCCAACTTCTCCACAATTTGTTTCGCTACTTCTACTGGTGATTTTTTTAATTGTTTAGATAAAGCTAAAGCCACATTAGTCGCCCAATCTCCGTGAGCCATCACGTCTGGGTGTTCTAAAGTAAAAACTGGAATTTCCCAGCCCAATGCGCCACATGTCTGGCGTATTAGATTTTTAATTTGTTCCTTAATTTCCATCCCCATATATTAACATAAAAAACTTATTTTCCCGTACTACCAAAACGACCTTCCCCGCGAGAAGAATTTGATAATTCTTTTACTTCTTCTAATTCGGCAATCTCTACTGGATAAATAACGAGTTGAGCGATTTTGTCGCCTTTAGAAATATGATAGATTTCCTGTCCGAGATTTATTAGCATCACATTGTATTCTCCCCTATATCCAGCGTCATACACACCACCCAAAACATGCAATCCCCCCTTAACTGGTAATGAGCCCTTATCTTTTACAATGGCAGCATATCCAATTTCAAATTCCATAGCAAAACCAACAAAAAAGACCCTCCTCTCGCCAGGTTTCAAATCATAATCCTCAATAGAAAACATATCCATTCCTACATCTCCAGGATGAGCATAGCTTGGCATCTTCGTATCCTCATATAATTTCTTGATTTTAAGCTTCATAATTATTTTCTCAACACCTGATTGATTTTTTGGGCCAATTTAATCATATCTTTTTCTTTGGCGCCACGGGTTGTTTCACCGGCCGTGCCAAGACGAATGCCCGATGGGTCCATGGGTGAACGAGTTTCATTAGGAATAGTATTCTTATTAACAATAATCCCCGCTTTTTCTAATTTATCGCTCGCTTCCGCCCCGCTAATCTTACCCGTATCCATTAAAATTAAGTGACTATCAGTTCCGCCAGAAATAATTTTCCAACCAAGTTTTTTTAATTCATTAGACAAAACTTCTGCATTTTTTACAACTTGCTGAGCATATTTTTTAAAGGCTGGCGTACTAGCTTCTTTCAGAGCCACCGCCACCGCCGCAATTTGATTCATATGTGGACCACCTTGTAAGCCAGGAAAAACTGCTTTATCTATCAAAACATCAAAACTAATTTCATTACCTTTGGCGCTAGTCTGGGTTTTATCTTTTCTAGCAAAAATCAAAGCGCTTCTTGGTCCACGTAAAGTTTTATGAACGGTTGTCGTCACCACATCGGCATAAGCAAAAGGCGATGGATATGCTCCCCCCGCCACTAAGCCCGCAAAGTGAGACATGTCCACCATCAAAATTGCTCCGCAACCATCGGCGATCTCCCTAAATTTTTTAAAATCTACAATTCGCGGATAAGCGGTGTAGCCAGCAATAATCATATTTGGTTTTTCCGCAATGGCTATTTTTTTTAACGCTTCATAATCTAACACCTCTGTCTTGGCATCTACTCCGTAAGGGACTTGGGTCCAGATTTTTCCAGTAGCCGAAACTTTATGCCCATGAGTTAAATGTCCACCATGATCAAGCGACATTCCCATCACTTTGCCGCCCTGAGGCACCAATGCTAAATAAACGGCAAGATTTGCTGGCGAACCAGACAGCGCCTGAACATTTACTCCCCATCTATTTTTGTCTAATTTAAAAAGTTTTAGCGCTCTCTCTTTACATAACTCTTCTACTTTATCGGTATAAGTCTGCCCTTTATAATATCTTTTGCCCGGATAACCTTCGGAATATTTATTCGTAAATTTTGAACCAAGGGCTTTTAAGACATCATCTGATACATAATTTTCCGACGCAATCAAAGAAATAGTTTTTTTCTGCCTCCCCTCCTCCGCCTTTATTAATTTCTCAATTTGTTTATCTTTCATATTTTTAATTAGTTTTTAATAAGTCTATGTTATAATAGATTCAATAAAAAAGAAAGAAGATTATGAAAATATATAATAATATTTTAAAGAAGATTTTAGAAACAGGTGTTGATCGTAAGGGGAGAAATGCTATAACTAGGGCTTTATTTGCAATTCAAATGCGTTTTAATCTAGAAGAAGGCTTTCCGGCCGTTACGACCAAGCAATTGGCATTTAACGCTGTTAAGGGCGAATTGCTTTGGTTCCTAGAGGGAAGCGATTCTGAGGAACGTCTGAAAGAGATTATGGGTAAAGATCGAACGATCTGGACTGACAATGCCGAAGCGGCTTATTGGAAACCAAAAGCAAAGTTTTCGGGTGATTTAGGACGAATTTATGGTGTCCAGTGGCGAAAGTGGCAAACACCAGATGGTAAATTCATTGACCAAATAGCTAACCTCATCAACAAACTCAAAACCGACCCCAATGATCGCCGACTGGTGATCACGGCTTGGAATCCGGGCGAGTTAGACCAAATGGCCTTACCACCCTGTCACATGATTTTTCAATTTTTCGCTGCTAATGGAAAACTATCACTTCATATGACACAACGTAGCTGTGATATGTTCTTGGGAGTGCCTTTCAACATCGCCTCCTATGCTCTTCTTCTCTCGATGGTGGCCCAGGTAGTTAATATGGCACCACATGAATGCGTCCTAACACTTAATGATGCCCATATTTACCACGAACACTTTGACGCGGTCAAAGAGCAACTCTCGCGAGAACCGATGAAACTTCCAAAACTTTGGCTCAATCCAGAAATCAAAGATATTTTCAATTTCACCATGGATGATATCCGTTTAGAAAATTACGAACACCACCCATCAATCAGGGCAAAAATGATTGTTTAATAAAAATAAATAACTTAGAGATGATTTCTATAATTTCAGCCGTCGCAAAAAATGGAGTAATCGGAATAAAAAATGGCTTGCCGTGGAAACTTTCTGGTGACTTAAAATATTTTGCCAAAATTACTACCGGCAAAACAGTTTTAATGGGACATAATACTTTTTTATCAATTGTAAATATGCTCGGTAAACCATTACCAAATAGAAGAAATCTAGTTCTATCAAAGACAGAGGAAAAAGTAATTGGGGCAGAAATTTTTAGTAATTGGGAAAAAATTTTAGAACTAGCCAAAAACGAGGAGGTATTTGTAATTGGTGGAGCAAATGTCTACAAACAGGCAATTCAATTTGCTGATAAATTATATCTTACGGAAGTAGACTGCACACCAGAAGGTGATGTTTCTTTTCCAGAATTTGATAAAAATAACTGGAATTTAATTAGCGAGGAAAAACACCAAAAAGATGAGAAAAATGAATATAATTATAATTTCAAGGTCTACACAAAAAAATAATTATCGATCAGCAAGTCTCCTCTCTAAAATTTTTTTAAAAACTACCCAAACCTGATCAACCGATTGACTCGCATCAACTACCACGTGAGGTACATGCGTCATAAATTCTTTACACCCCGCCCTTTGTCTCTCATGAAATTCAATCTCACGATCTTCAAAATGAGTAAGCTCCTCACCACCTTGTTTGTTTTTACGAGCAAGACCTACCTTGGGATCAAGATCAAAATATACATATAGATCTGGTTTACAATCACCTAAAAAAACTTCGCGCATTTGCCAAAATAAAGGTTCCATATCTCTAGCCCCTTGAGCAACGATTTGATAAGCAAAAGTAGAAGAATCAAAGCGATCAGTAATCACAATCTTACCAGCAGCTAAGGCTGGTTGAATAGTATTCTTTAAATGATCCGCTCGTGCCGCCCAAAATAATGCAAACATCGTTTTGGCATCAGCCTGACTAGCGTTCAATGACTTCAAAATTACATTGCGTATCTCTTCAGCATAGGCCGAACCACCTGGTTCTCTAGTGAGAACCAAAGCATCACCAAAAAATTCTTTAGCTTTATTAAGTTGGGTAGTTTTACCTGACCCTTCCCCACTGTCAATAACAATAAATTTCCCTTTTTTCATTTATTTTTTTGTAAATTATTGACTAATTTATCTACTTGTAAATATAAGGTTTCTAAATTCCCGTTATTATCTAATTGATATGAAGACTTTTTTACCAAATTGGCAATTTCAACTTCTGTTGATAAAAGCAAATCTTTCTGAAAATCATTCCATGTCTTGGATTTGTCATCTACATTCTGTCCTCGTTTTATTAAACGCTCAAAACAAATTTTTGAATCAGTATTCAAACCAACTAAATAAAAATCAAAATCTGGCTCATTGATCATACAAACATAATCAGAATCACGACGAATATTAGGTAAAACAAAAATTTGTTTTGGGCTAGCCTTAATCTCTTCAGTAATCGTGTGAGAAAGAATATCTCCACCAAAGTTATCAATCAAAATTTGGGCCAGTTTAGATAAATTAATTCTATTAATTGGCAAAAAAACTCGATTTAATATATCTCTTAAAGGTTGAGAAAAGCTGACACTTTGTCCATCGTGTTTTTTAACAACGTAATCAGCAATCGTATCTTTACCACTGGCAATCATTCCGGCTAAACCAATAACAATCTTCCTAGTCATAATTATTTCATATTAGCATACATTACCGTCTCGGAATTTAATAATTCAAAATGTACACCAGCTTCTTTAAAAATCTCCTTACTTCTCGTGCCAGCATGATAATCTTTTTCAGCTACCACCCGCTTAATACCAGCATTGATGAGTAATTTGGCACAATTGTAACAAGGTGTCATCATACAATATAAGGTTGACCCATCGGTACTAATACCCATTTTGGCGGCTTGAGCAATAGCATTTTGTTCATTGTGAGTAGTCCGGATACAATGTTTCGATTGTGTATTATCCTCATGAATAACAGTATTCATTTCATGACCAATATCATCACAACTCTGACAACCAGCTGGTGCCCCAACATAACCAGTCGCAATAATATGTTTATTTTTTACTAAAAGACAACCAGTCCGACCTCGATCACAGGTGGCACGAGTACCAACCGCCCGAGCAATATTTATAAAATATTCATCCCAACTTGGTCTCTTATAAGTTTCAGTCATAGAAACAATTTTACTCTCATTCAAACAAAAAACAACCCTTGTGGAAGAGTTGTTTTTTGTTTATAATTTATTTTTCTTATCCTTTTACTTCAATCCCCATTGATCGGCAGGAGCCCTCAATGATTTTCATCGCCGCGTTAATATCATTGGCATTCAAATCTACCATTTTCTTCTCGGCAATTTCTTTAACTTGAGCCTTAGTAATAGAACCGGCTTTTTTAACCAATTGCTTACCAGAACCCGCCTCTACTCCAGCCGCTTTCAAAATTAAACCGGTAGCTGGTGGGGTTTTTAAGTGAAAATCATAGGTTCTATCTTCATAAACGGTAATTTCCACAGGGACAATATCCCCCATCATTTTCACCGTCGCAGCATTAAATTTCTGCACGAAATCACCAATATTAATACCCGCCTGACCAAGAGCGGGGCCAACTGGTGGAGCAGGATTAGCCTTACCAGCCGGAATTTGCAACTTTAATTTTTTTGTTATTTTCTTTGCCATCTTATTTGAAGGATTAAATATTATTTAATCCTGAATTATTGATTTTTAACTTACCTGATTTAGAAGCGAATCAGTGCTTATAAACTACCCTAAATTCTCTTAATTTGCAACATATCCAATTCCACTGAAGTTTCGCGACCAAACATCAAAACCAAAACTTTAACTTTACCACGATCATTATCAATCTCACTAACCTTACCTTCCAATTCCTTAAATGGCCCATCGGTGATAATAACATTATCATCAACTTCCAAACCACTATTATGTTTAATCGTGCTAGCATTCATTCGACTAAAAATATTATCAATTTCTTCTTTTCCTAATGGTACTGGGTAAACACCCGAACCAACGAAACCAGTCACACGTGGAGTATTTCGAACAACATACCAAGAATCATCAGTTACTGTCATATCTACCAAAACATAACCTGGATATA
>CAZAJY010000007.1:0-36899 GCA_964485905.1 uncultured Candidatus Saccharibacteria bacterium
AAATTTAAATCTTTTTTAAAAAAATCAAAAAGTTCATTTTTTATACTTTTCTTATCACCAAATACCCCATAGGCATAGTGAAGCTGACCTGTTTTTTTATAGGTTTCGCGTATTTGCCTCATAGACCTATTATAGCATATATCTAACAAAAGAGCCCCGACCGAGAGCTTTGGGCTCTTCTGTCGGGACTTTAACCCCCTTCTCCTTTCTTCTCTTCTTGAATGTCATTCACGATGCTTCGTCCACCAGATGAATCCCGGTAAATGTTTCTGAGATGCTCAAAGTTACATCCTAGAAACATGTCTCTCTGGGAATGTCTAGCTAATCCAGAGTATCTGCAGATCCATATCCGCTTCCTTAAAAATCTCCTAATCCTGAAGAAAATTCCTAACAGAGATACAATGAAAAGACCAAGAACAATTTCCATATTCATGAACAACCTCCTTATTTTCTCCAAATAAAATAGCACAAATATTACCTCTTCGCAATGATACTTTTTTTATAGACATCTAAATGCTCAAGCGCAATACCAGTGCCTTTCGCGACACAATACATTGGGTCTTTAGCAACAACAGCTTTCACACCAGTACGTCGAAAAACAAGTTCGGCTAAATTTCGAAGCTGAGATGAACCACCAGTCATAATAATTCCTTGATCAATAATATCCGCTGCTAATTCTGGCGGCGTTTCCTGCAAGACATCTTTAATCGCCTTAATCATATCGCGTAATTCTTTAGCAATGGCCTTAACAATTTCATTAGTTTTTATTTCCGCTGCTCGAGGTAAACCCGACAAAAAATCCCGACCCTTGATGGTCATTGTTAATTCTTCATCCATCGGTACCGCTGATCCAATATTTATTTTTATTTCCTCCGCTGTTTTATCACCGATCGCCAAGTTAAAAGTCTTTTTGATATAATCGGCAATAGCATAATCAATTTTATTACCAGCACACTTAACAGAGGTTGATGAGACAATTCCACCCAAAGAGATCACGGCCACATCAGTTGTTCCTCCACCAATATCAACGATCATATGTCCCATAGGTTCTTGAATCGGGATCCCCGCCCCAATGGCCGCTAAAATCGGCTCCTTCACCACATAGGCGTTCTTGGCTCCGGCACGCATAGCGGCTTCAATCACGGCTCGCCTCTCAGTAGAAGTTACGCCCGCTGGCACAGACAACATTACTTCTGGTTTAAATAAATTCCATTTTCCTAAAGCCTTATCAATAAAATATCGGAGCATTGCTTCGGTCACACGATAATCGGCAATCACACCATCCTTCATCGGTCGATAGGCAATAATACTATCAGGTGTTTTCCCAATCATTTTCTTGGCCTCCACCCCGACAGCCAAAATTTTATTATCCTGTTCTGATACGGCGACAACCGAAGGTTCAAATAGCACAACACCCTTACCTGGCAAAAAAACCAAGGTTGTTGTAGTTCCCAAATCAATACCAATCTTTTTTACAAAAAATGACATAACTTCATCTTACTCTTTTTTCCTCTTTTGGCAATATTATGCTATACTCGGCTTATGAATTTTCAAATTGAGGGCGGACATAAATTATCAGGTACAATCACCACCAAAACTTCCAAAAATGGTGCCATGGGGGTAATTTGTGCTTCCCTTTTAAATAAAGGTAAAACGATTATCAAAAACGTTCCCAAAATTGAAGAGGTAAATCGTATGGTAGAAGTTTTGCAAAGTATTGGTCTGTCTATTAGTTGGAAAAATGATGATTTGGAAATTTTTCCCGCCAAAGTAGATTTAAAAAATATTAATAAAGAATCTGCAGAAAAAACTCGGAGTATTATTATGCTCATTGGTCCATTGATTCATTATTTTAAAAGTTTTTCCTTACCTCAGCCGGGTGGCTGTAATTTAGGTTCACGAACAATAAAACCGCATCTCTTTGCCTTAGAAAAACTAGGTGTAAAAATTGAAACCAAAAAAAATTCCTACAAAATTTCTACTAAAAAATTACAACCCAGTGAGATTATATTATATGAAAGTGGTGATACTGTTACCGAAAATGCAATTATGGCGGCTGCCCTAATCCCCGGAGAAACGGTGATTAAATATGCTTCGGCTAATTATATGGGTCAAGAAGTCTGCTTCTATTTAGAAAAATGTGGAGTAAAAATTGATGGTGTCGGCACCACTACCCTGACCATTCATGGAATTAAAGAAATTAATAAAGATATTACGTACTTTCTATCTGAAGACCCAATTGAGTCAATGTTTTTTATCTCCGCAGCAATACTAACCAAATCAAAATTAAATATTAAGTGTTGTCCAATCGATTTCTTAGAATTAGAACTTCTAAAGTTAGAAAAAATGGGTTTAAAATATAAGAAATCCAAAACTTATAAATCTCTAAACAGCCAAACAAATTTAACGAATCTCACAATTTTCCCTTCCAAACTCGTGGCTCTCGAAGAAAAAATTGATTGCCGTCCTTATCCCGGATTAAATATGGATAACCTTCCCTTTTTTGCCATCATTGCTACACAAGCCAAAGGCACAACCTTGATTCATGATTGGCCATATGAAAAAAGAATGATTCATGTTAAAGACATTGACAAGCTTGGCGCTGATACTAATTTAATTGATACTCATCGTCTCTATATTACTGGCATTACTAAATTGAAACCAACAGAAATTATTTGCCCACCGGCTCTGCGTCCAGCTGCGATCCTACTTATTGGCATGTTAGGGGCCCAAGGTAAATCAATGTTAAGAAATGTCTATAGTATCAATCGTGGTTATGAAGAAATTGCCTCTCGTCTCAACACCCTTGGTGCTAAAATAGAAATCTTGAAAGATTAGCTATTTTGTGCCACTATATAGGTCAAATGAAATTGCTGAAGGTCATTCCTATAAAACGTGGAATTAACAAGGAAAACTTGTCCTATTTTACTGCCTCCGATATAACCATTGGTTCGGTGGTAAAAGTACCGTTAAGAAAAAAAATTATTCCAGCGATTGTCGTCTCTTCCGAAGAAGTATTGGATGTTAAAGCCGAAATCAAAGATGCTGACTATGAGACACGCAAGGTGACAAAAATAAAATCATCTTCTCTTCTCTCTTCAGAGTTTATGTCTGCTGTTACTGAAGCGTCTTTATATTTTTCCTCTACTTCTGGTAGTATTTTAAATTCTGTTGTTCCAAAAACAATAATTGAAGAGGCGGAAAAGATAAAAATAATGAATAGGAATTTGAAAAATATTAGAATTCATGAAAAATTAATTATTCAAAGCGATGATGAAGAAAGATATGCCACTTATAAAAGTTTAATCCGTGAAGAATTTGCTAAAGGTTATTCAGTATTTTTCTGTCTACCAACCGTGCAAGATATTAAAAAGGCTTATGAAAAACTATCTAAAGGCATAGAACAATATACCTTTGTTCTACATGGTTTATTAAGTAA
Organism: uncultured Candidatus Saccharibacteria bacterium; assembly: GCA_964485905.1. Lineage (GTDB taxonomy): Bacteria > Patescibacteriota > Minisyncoccia > Phycocordibacterales > GWA1-40-21 > CAIJXO01. The sequence goes on from CAZAJY010000007.1 coordinate 3,440, forward strand.
AAAAGAACAAATTGAATTATGGAATAAAGCATCTAACGAAGAACATCCTTCTTTAATTATTTCAACTGGTTCTTTCTTTGGTATACCCAGAAATGACATTGGTACAATTATAATTGATAAAGAAAATACTCGTTCTTATAAAAATCAAGCTAGACCATTTATTGATATAAGAATTTTTGCAGAAATTCTAGCAGAAAAAATAAAGGCCAAAATCATTTTTGGAGATCTACTTCTAAGAACTGAAACCGTTTGGCGCCATAATCAAGCTGAAATATTTGAAGTCGCACCTTTAAAATTTCGCTCCCTAACAACAGCCACTCCCAAGTTAATTAATATGAAGGAAATTCTGCCAGAAAATGTTGAAAAAGATAAAAACAAAGAACCAAAATTTAAATTGTTTAGTCCCGAAGTTTTAGACTTAATTCAAAAAAATCAAATTAATGATGAAAATCTTTTTATCTTTGTAGCCAGACGTGGGCTTTTCCCTTCCACAATTTGTGGTGATTGCGGAAACTTAGTTAAATGTAATACTTGTGGCGCTCCAACTGTTCTACATAAAGCCAAAGCTGAAAACTTCTTCCTATGTCATCGTTGTGGCGAAAGACGTACTGCAATGGAAAAATGTCAAAATTGTCAGAGCTGGCGTCTATCCGCCTTTGGTATTGGAATTGAAGCTGTAGAAGGAGAATTAAAAGAAAGATTTCCTGATTTAAAAATATTTAAAATTGACTCCGACAGCGCTAGTACTCACAAAAAAGCATTGGATACAATGGCAAGATTTTATTCTTCACCGGGAAGCATTTTACTTGGTACTGAAATGGCCCTCTTGTATCTTAAGGATATGATCGCCAATACTGCCGTTATCTCAATTGATTCTTTCTTTTCTATTCCAGATTTTAGAATCAATGAAAAAGTAATGAACATTCTATTAAAAATTCGTGCGGCCACAACCAGAAATTTCTTAGTACAAACTAGAGATATTGATCAAAAAATTCTTAAATACGCTCTTGCTGGAAATTTAGCTGATTTTTATCGTGATGAAATAAAAGAAAGGGAAATGCTATCTTATCCGCCATTTTCGGTACCGATAAAAATTACCCTATCTGGTGATAAGAAGACTGTCTTAACTGGAATGGAACAATTACAAAAAGATTTAATACCTTATGAAATGGATGTTTTCCCGGCCTTCGTACCAATCAGTAAAGGCAAATTTAGTATGCACGGTTTAATAAAAATTAAACGTAATGAATGGATTGATAAAATTTTACTTGCCAAACTAAATTCCCTCTCTCCCGCTTTTACCATAAATATTGATCCCGAAAGTCTTTTATAAAAATCAAAAATAAGGTATATTTTAAATATGATAAATATTGTTCAAAAAGATAATCCTGTTTTACGAGGAAAAGCCGAAATAGTACCGGTTAAGGAAATTAATACACAAAAAATTCAAAAAATTATTACTGATATGAAAGAAGCGCTAGCATCACAAGATGATGGTGTGGCAATTGCTGCGCCACAAATTGATATTCCATTACAGATCTTTGTAGTCTCTAAAAAAGTCCCATTACTTTTAAAAAATAAAGAATTAAACAAAGAAAACTTAAATGGTTTAAAGGATACTGTTTATATTAATCCACAAATTACGAAATTATCTAAAACCCGACAGACAATTGATGAAGGTTGTTTGTCTGTTCGATATTTATATGGCCAGGTAACACGCTCAGAAAAAGCAACGGTCACCGCCTATGACGAAACTGGTAAAAAATTTACCCGTGGTGGGAGTGGTCTCCTCGCCCAAATCTTTCAGCATGAAATTGATCATTTAAATGGTGTCCTTTTTACTGATAAAGCAGAAAATTTACAAGAAATTTTACCTCCAAAAGACAATGCCTAATTTAAAATTTGCTTTTCTTGGTAGTTCAGAGCTTTCCATCTATGTCTTGGAAGAATTATTAAAATTGGGCTACCCACCAGCTTTAATTGTTACTTTACCAGGTCAACCACGCGGACGTGGCTTAAATCTTCAAGATAATATTGTTAAAACTTGGGCCGAAGAAAAAGGATTGCCAGTACTTATCCCCGCCAAATTCAATAGCGAAGAAACAGAGAAAATCTTGGCTCAATATGATATGGCTTTAGTAGCCTCGTTTGGAAAAATAATTAGTGAAAGAATATTATTGGCACCTAAAAAAGGTATTTTAAATATTCATCCTTCTCTCTTACCAAAATATCGTGGACCATCACCAATCCAAGCACAAATCCTAGCTGATGAAAAAGAAATTGGTGTATCAATAATTAAGCTTGATAAAGAAGTTGACCATGGTCAACTTCTTGCTCAAGAAAAACTGCCGAAGGTCCTGAACCTGTTGAAGGAGCCAATTAATTTTAATGAATTAGAAAAAATCACGGCGATAGCTGGAGCAAAATTATTTGTTAAAATATCATCAGATTATTTAGAAAACAAAATCAAATTAGTAGAACAAAATCACACTGGGGCCACTTTTACTAAAAAAATAGAAAAGAATGATGGTCTATTAGATTTGGAATTCGATAAGCCTTATGACTGTTATTTAAAAACTCTGGCCTATTCCGATTGGCCCGGCACTTTCTTTTTCTTACCACCTCGTCATCAGAATGCCACTCCTCCTAAGAAAGGCGGAGATGAAGCCAAAGAAAAAAAACTTCGTGTGATTATAAAAGAATCAGAATACAAGGATGGCGCCTTCTATATCCTAAAAGTCCTCCCCGAAGGCAAAAAAGAAATGCCCTATGATGATTTTTTGCGGGGATTGAAATAAAAATTTGAAAAAGAAAAGCCCGCCACTGGAGTGTGACGAGCTTTTCGTCTTCTCCGTGGCGGGCGTGATGTTCAGTGCCTTATTACAGTCGGTGCAACATCAGTTCCGTAATCCACCCAGTTGGTCACCGCTGTCGGCGACCGAAGGATCTGATCCCGCTTGAACTGACTATCTCGCATGAAGCGGGTGCCAATCCCCGACTGGATAATCTCCGAGTTGTTCACCTTGAGAATCACCCGATGAAGAGTGGTCCCATCTTTCGGATAGTATGCATCGTGCGGAATGGCGATTACCGTCATTCCACCGATCTCAATACCCCTGACTTCGTACTCAATTCCCGGTTCAGGAACGGGGATTTTTTCCCCTTTTGGTGTTCTGTTCGCTGTGATAACCGACGATATCAGTATCAGTAGCAGTAGTGCCACGATCACGACCACAATTATCGACTCCACGAGCGTAAACCCATTCTTCCTCTTCATTTTCCTGTCCTCCTATTTAGCTTTCTCTGTAGATGAGAACCGTCTCACCCTCTTTTTTAATCCTAGCATAATTGAGTCTAAAAGTCAAGCTTTTTTATAGATTTTTGGAAAATGCCAAAATAGGGCTAGGAATAAGAGTTAGTTCAACCGCCCCGTCTATCAGAATAGACACCCCGCCTTGACTAAGGCGGGGGAAGCCGAAAGACATTAACGTCAGGGAATTTTGTTTCTGAACTCCCTCCTTAGTCAAGGAGGGATGCTGAGTCGGCGAAGCAGGGCGGTTGTGTTATTTTACTATTATTTTACTTACCACCACCGGCGTCAACGGCAAATCATTTTCATTAACTTTTGAATTTTCAATTTTATCTACCACGTCCATACCAGCGATTACTTTACCAAAAACAGTATGCTTACCGATAAGCCATGGTGTTTCCTTAGCTGTAATAATAAAAAACTGACTGCCATTAGTGTCTGGACCACTATTTGCCATCGCAATCATTCCCCTAACCATCGGTAAATCATTTGGCTCATCTTCAAACTTATAGCCCGGACCACCCGTGCCATAGACACTTTCATCGGTCCCTTTGGTGTAAGGATCCCCGCCCTGAATCATAAAGCCTTTAATCACCCGATGAAATTTTGTATCATTATAAAAATCATCACCGGCTAATTTGATAAAATTTTCTACAGTCTTAGGAGCTGAATCAGGATAAAGTTCTAATTCAATATTTCCTAAACTAGTTTCTAAACTTATTATTTTCTTATTTTCTGTCATATTTTTAATTATTTTAATTTCCCTATTTTCTGTCTTGCTATTACCAGAAGCATAACCGATAAGCAAAACAATTATTACTAATATTATTAAATAAAAAATCGTCGACAGATTTATAAATTTACGCATAATTCAAATATATTATTGCTCAGAAATAAAAATACCTTTAATTAAATTCTTAATTCTAGCACCACCACGACGTAATAAACTAATTTGCTTATCTTTATTTACCTGTAATTCTCTCACCATCTCATCTTTAGCCATATCAATTGAAGCAAATAATTCATCTGTCTCCGATACTGCTCGTAAATTTTTACCAGCAATATGCAAATTTATCTCTGTACGAAAGACATCACCACTTTGATGATGTTGTGTTGTCTTTCCTAATTCTACTTCACATAAAATACTTTCGTCAGTAGGATCCAAAAATTTCTCCAGATGAGCTAATTTTTTATAAAGATAATCTTTAATTCCCTCCGTAATCTGCATATTTTTCCCTTGTTCTTTTATTTTCATATATTTTTTACTTGCCCCAAATTTAATTGAGAGGTTTTAATAAACTATCTATTAATTGCTTAACTTGAGCATAAGGTTGAGCTCCATTTAAAGGATATCTATTTCCATCTTTTGCTATAACAATACTCCATGGCGTACCCTGTCCACCAGTGGCTTGTGCATTATCTAAATCTGCCTGTATTTTCTCGGCATATTTATTGCTTACTAAACAAGTATTAAATTTTGCCACATCTAAACCAATAAATTCAGCAATTTTGGGTAATTCAGCTAAATCTAAACCGTCATTAGCTGGTGTAATTTGATAAATTCTATCGGCATAAGCCCAGAACTTATCATTCCCCCCTAATTCATTAGCACATTCCAAAGCAGTTGCTTCTTGACGAGATTTTGAGTGAAGTTGATCTAATGGTGAATGTCTATAAACCCAAGCTACTTTTCCATCTTTTCCATAATCCGTCATAACCTGCTTCATAGTAGTATGAAAACGACTACAGAAAGGACATTCCGTATCGGAATATTCCACAATTACCAACGGAGCATTTGGATTACCTCGAATATGATCATCTTCTGAAACTGGTCTAATCTGATCAAGACCAGAAACTTTTTTAATCGGTTCCGAAGTGATAGCTTTTTGCCCATCACTAAAATACATAGCTCCAGCAATAATAATACCAGCTAACACAATTGCTATTGGTACTGAATAATTTGATTTATTTTCCATTTTTTCAAGGAAGTAAGATATTTAAAATTTTTCGTCGCGTAGGACCCACTTGTACTCAAGAAGTGTGAAGCGCGAATAATTTGAAATATCTTACTTCCTAATTAACTAATAATGAACTTAGTATAGCATCTTTTTTGTCCACAATCTATTCACAGAATATGCCCTTTTATAGTTTGCCCTTTTAAAATTTGCCGTGCTACAATGGACCCCATGGACAAGACCATTAAAAAAACGGTGACCAGAATTCCACCTAATAATATTGATTCCGAACGCGCCCTGCTTGGTTCAATTATGTTACGACCGGAAGCCATTCATGAAATTATGGATATCATCCGACCGGAAGCTTTTTATTCGGAAAAACATCGCATTATTTTTCAAGCGATGTCAGAACTTTTTCAAAAAAATGAACCAATTGATTTATTGACTCTTTCCGCCCGGCTAACAGAAAAAAAACAATTGGAGCAAATCGGTGGTAGCAATTATTTAACCGAATTAGTTAATTTAGTTCCTTCTTCTGCCAATGCCGAACATTATGCCGAAATCGTCCAGAAAAAATTTGTAATGCGACAATTAATTGAAGCATCTGAACATATTTCTTTACTTGGTTATGAAGAAGCTGAAGATTTAAGCACCTTATTAGATTTAGCCGAGAAAAAAATCTATGAAGTAACACAAGGAAAAACTTCTAATAAATTTGTAGAATTAAAAAATATTTTAGGTGAAGCTTGGGAAAGATTAGATCGCCTACATAAAAGTAAAGATGAATTGCGTGGTATTCCAACTGGTTTTAAAGATTTAGATGCAAAATTATCTGGTTTGCAAAAATCTGATTTAATTATTCTTGCTGCTCGACCATCAATGGGAAAAACTTCTCTGGCTTTAGATATTGCCCGCCAAGCGGCGATTAAACATAATGTGCCAGTTGCTATTTTTTCTTTGGAAATGTCCAATCAACAATTAGTGGATAGAATGATCGCCGCCGAATCTCGCGTGGATGCTTGGAAATTACGAACAGGTAAATTAACTTTGGAAAGTGAATTTGATCGTATTCGCGATTCGTTGGATCCATTGTCTAAAGCACCAATTTTCGTAGATGATCAACCCGGTAATAATATTTTAAAGATGCGTGGTGTGGTTCGCCGATTGAAAAATGAAAGAGGAATTGGCTTGGTAGTTGTTGATTATTTACAATTAATGGCTCCAGTACAAAATAAAAACAATGATAATATGGTTCAACAAATTACTGAGATCTCTCGTTCCTTAAAGAATCTAGCTCGTGAATTTGATATTCCGGTTCTTGCCCTATCACAATTATCGCGTGCCGTAGAAGCCCGTGGTGGTCGTCCCCGCCTATCTGACTTACGAGATTCTGGTTCTATTGAACAGGATGCAGATGTTGTTATGTTTATCCATAGCGAAGACCGCTACAAAGATGAAGCCGAACATACAAATATCACTGAAATTTTAATTGAAAAACATAGAAATGGTCCAACTGGTAAAGTAGAATTATACTTTGATAAGAGTAAATCGAGTTTCTTAGATATTGATAAAAATTCAGATTTTAAAGATTTTGAAAATAATAATGAACCAAATTGATAAATTAACAGAAATATTTAAACATTTTCCTGGCATTGGGCCCCGCCAAGCCAAGCGTTTTGTTTATTTTCTCTTAACTCGCCCAAAAAGTTATTTACGAGAATTTGTTGATAGTATAGAAAAATTACAGGGTGAAATCCAAATCTGTTCTGAATGTTTCCAATATTTTACCAAAGATAAACAAGAAAATAAAATCTGTGAAATTTGTAGAAGTAAAAATCGTGATGAAAATGTCTTGATGATTGTGGCTCGTGATATTGATTTGGAAAATATTGAAAAAAGCCATTCTTTTAATGGAAAATATTTTGTCCTTGGTGGCACCATTCCCATCCTAGAAAAAAATCCAGAAAATAGGATACATTTAAAAGAATTACTATCAGCAATAGAAAGTAAAGCTAAAAATAATTTAAAAGAAATCATCCTTGGCTTTAGTCTCAATCCCGAAAGTGAAAATACTAGTCAATTTATTATTCAAGCCCTCACCCCACTTATCACCAAATATCATTTAAAAATCTCGCACTTGGGTCGTGGCCTCTCCACCGGCACTGAATTAGAATACTCCGATAGTGACACCATCAAAAGTGCGTTGGAGAATAGAAAGTAAAAAAGTACAATTTAAAACCCCACCAGCCGATGCTAGTGGGGGTGTCCTTTATCCAGATTCTGGTCTTGCTGAGAGACCGAGATACCAGAATGGACTAAATGAAGGTATGTGTTCTCTGAGGAGAACCCCTAATTGTTTATCGGTTAGGGAACACCGGTCATGATTCGTTTCTACTGCCATCACCTTCTAGGCATCTTGTAGAAACTACATCGAGCGAACAATATCCTTTCTGCACAGCTGGATATCGTTGACTTTCTTGTTCACCACTGTCCTGGACGTAACCAGAAACAATGACGTCTTGCTAGTCCGCCTTTAGCAAGAATTCCCACTTCCACAAGAAAGTCCACGGATTGGACTAGCTTCTTGTAGGGGATCACCCGTAGGTGTATTTCAAGTCTGATGTAAGTATAGCACAACCAGTTTAAAAGTCAAGCAAAAAAACGGCTTTTGGACAGATTCTTTTTTGATAGGCAAAAATATGGCTTAGAATAAGGATGGTTTAGGAAGAGAAACAAAATGAGTTAAAACGAGATGTGGGCTAAACAAGACTACAAGATGGAAAACAAAGGCTAGGCTTTGTGATTACCCAAGGCCTAGCCTTTGTTAATCGCTGACTTTAGAAAAGCAGTGAAAAGAGGGTGTGGGGCGAGGGGGCGGGCGAGAAATTCGGGGTGGAATTGGGTGCCAAGAAAAAATGGATGAACTTTTTTAGAAAGTTCAGCGATTTCCATTAAAATACCGTCAGGTGATTTACCAGAAAAAACTAAACCAGTATTAATAAGTTTCTCAATATAAAGTGGGTTCACTTCATAACGATGACGATGACGCTCCTGTATAATATCTTCTTTATATGAATTATAAGCAATAGTTCCCCTACTCAGAACGGCCTCATAAGCGCCTAGACGCATACTACCACCGTAATTACACTGTGCTAATTTCTGTTTTTGATCTGGCATTATATCTATCACTAAATTTTTTGATGAAGGATTAATCTCTGCCGTATTGGCATCTTTTAATTTCAAAACATTTCTCGCGTATTCAATTACCAACAATTGCATACCATAACAAAGTCCAAAATAAGGAATTTTATTTTCGCGAGCATATTTAATCACCGAAATTAAACCCTCTATTCCGGTAGAACCGAAACCACCTGGGACTAAAATACCGTCATATTTTTTCAAATTTTTTAATTTATTCTTATCGTCCTCAAATATTTTTGAACCCAAATAATGTAATTTTATTTTATGATTTAATTTATAAGCTGAATATTTCAAAGCCTCCAAAACTGAAATATAAACATCTGATAAAATGAATTCTCCAGAACTAAAATATTTTCCGATGACAGCGATATGCACTTCCTTTTTAACCAATTTAGATCTTTTAACAAAAGTCTTCCATGGACCAAAATTAAGTGGTCTTTTCTTCAAATCTAACTTTAAAACATCACCTAATATTTTGCTTAAATTATCTTTTTCAAAATTAATCGGCACATCATAAATACTTTCCACATCAGGTGCCGAAATCACGCCTTCCGGTTTTATATTACAAAACATTGCAATCTTATCTTTACGTTTTTGATCTAGAGGTACAGCCGAGCGTGCAATAATCACATCGGTCTGAATACCAGCACTATTCAAAGTTCGGGACGCATATTGTGTTGGTTTAGTCTTCATTTCGCCAATTTTGGATGGAATTGGTAAATAACTGACCATCACAAAAGCAACATCATCATGCGCTTTACTCTTCATCATTCTGGCGGCTTCCAAGAAAAGCATATTTTGATATTCTCCAATTGTTCCGCCAATTTCAATAATAGTAATATCAGAATTGGCTTTATCACTAGCTAATTCTATTCGTCTAATTACTTCAAATGGAATGTCTGGCACCACTTCTACATTTTTACCTTTATATTCCAAATTTCTTTCTTTTCTAATTACTTCCTGATAGACCCGACCGGTGGTCATATAATTTATTCGGGACAAAGAAATATTTAAAAAGCGTTCATAATTTCCCATATCCTGATCGGTTTCATCACCATCTTCCAAAACAAAAACCTCACCATGTTCAGTTGGGTTCATGGTTCCAGCGTCCATGTTAATGTAGGGATCAATTTTAATCATGGTCACCACAAAACCTCGAGCTTTCATAATAGCGCCAATGGACGAGGCGGCAATTCCCTTACCTACACCTGACATTACCCCACCAGTTACGAAAATGTATTTATGTTTTTTCATTTATTTTTAAAAGATAAAACCGCCTTTTCGGGGGCGGTTCTACTTGATGCTATCGATTTTGACTTTGAAGAAGGGTTGGCGATGGCCATTCTTCTTAAAGTATCGGCTCTTCTGTTTATAATGAATCACAGTCACTTTTGTGGCTCGGCCGATTTCCTCTAATGTCCCCTTCACTTCGGCCCCCTTAATAGTTGGCATACCAATTGTGGTATCTTTGCCATTATCTACCAATAAAACCTTATCAAAAGTAATCTTATCCCCTTCCTTATATTCACCAGTGATTTTCTCAATCTTAACACTATCGCCCACGGCGACCTTGTATTGCTTTCCACCCGTTTTTATCACTGCAAATTCCATACCGTGTATACTACACAAAATCAACAAAAAAAGCAAATTATTCCTCCACCTCTGGCTTCTCTAATTCCAATGGCTCATAGCCGAGCTCTTTTTCGCCTTCAGTGATTCGCACGATATCCTTATCAATCTTTTTAAATTCCTTGCCCCCATCGGTATACTGATTCACCACCGTAGCCAAAGACTTTCCTAATTTGTCATACTTTTCTGCATATTTCTTTAAATGAACAGTTAATTCTCCCACCCGCTTCACAATGTCCTTAGCCGATTCTTCAATCTGCATTGCCTTTAAACCTTGGAGCACTGTCTGCAAATAAGCCAAAAAAGAGGTCGGCGAGACAATAATTACTTTATATTTTGATGCTGCACGCTGAATCAAACTTTCCGTTTCTTCTTTCAGTGCCCCAATTTTATTGATCAATAAATCATAATAGATCGCCTCGTGGGGAATAAACATAAAAGCAAAATCCATAGTCCCTTTGGCTGGCTGAATATATTTAGCCGTTTCTACGATTCGGTTCTTCAAATCACTGACAAAAAGTTTTTCTAATTTTTCTTTTTCCACCGGATCCTTTTGCTCAATAATTTTATTATAATTTTCTAGCGAAAACTTGGAGTCCACGGGAATAATTTTTTCTTTTACAAAAACGACCGCATCAGGAATTAAATCATTCCCCTCTTCATCTTTTCCTAACTTATACTGCATTTCGAAACTACCCGGCGGTAAAACATTTTTTAATAAAGTCTCCAAATAATATTCCCCTAAAATCCCCCGCTGTTTCGGATTCTTTAAAATATCCTGCAAGGATTGTAGCTGGTCGGCAAAACTCACCACCTGTTTATTAGTCTCATCTAATTTAGTTAGGCCCTGAGTCACATCCTTAATTAATTTAGCCGATTCACTGAACTGATTCCGTACCGACTCATTCATATGCTTACTATTCTCGCTGATTTTACTATCCACCGTTCGGCCAAGCTCATTTATCTGCTGTAAAATAAGATTCAAACCAGTATCGTCGTTTTTAACTTCCGGTTCCTTCTTTCTCAGATTAAGCCAAATGAGAATAGCCAAAGCAATTAAGACTAGGACTAAAAGTACAGTTAAGGTTATATTCATGCTGACATTTTATCATATTGTATGCTAAAATAGAAATCTATTAATTTAATTTTAAATATATGTCAATACAAAAAGATATTCAGGGGAAAATAAAAGAAGCTTTAATCGCTAAAGATTCCGTCCGTCTGACCGTCCTCCGCGGATTAGTTTCCGCTTTTACCAATGAGCTGGTCGCCACTGGCAAAAAACCACAGGATGAATTGGCTGATGCAGGAGCTTTAGCTGTTATCAAAAGAGCCGTTAAGCAAAGAAAAGATTCCATTGATCAATTTACAAAAGGTAATCGTTTAGATCTGGTTGTTAATGAAGAAGCGGAATTAAAAATTCTGGAAACTTTTTTACCACAAATGATGAGCCGAGAGGAAATAAAAAAGATTGCCGAAAGGAAAAAAACTGAATTAAATGTGACCGATAAAGCCGGTATGGGTAAATTCATGGGAGTATTAATGAAAGAATTCAAAGGCCAAGCTGATGGGATGGATGTAAAGGCCGTGGTGGAAGAACTATTTAATCAATAAATAAGCCGCGTTTTAAGGCTTGACTTTTAAATCATTTGGGTGTATATTCTATAATAGATCTTTTGAGGATAGGAGTTTACTTTGTTCCTTAAGGGTGTAATAAAGCAACCAAGAGGAGGTCATGATGAGAAGAGTCTCCGATGAAACACTGGTCCGAGAGATTCGTAAAAATCTCAAAGATCATCCCGGACAGTCAATTGGACAGGCGGTAAGAATCGCCTTTTCCAAGAGAAGAATCTACAACCCTCCACGATTTGGTAGAATCTGTCGGGCGGTCAACCCGGCACCACCACTAGTGTTGGTAGATGCAGGACCGGTACAAGAGTACTGGTGGCAAAAATGATTTCATTCCCCGGGGCACTCCTCCCCACTGACACCCTCTTTCCACGAACACGCGGTTCGTCTGGGGGGTGTCTTTTTTTATTTTGAAAAATGTGACTCTACGCAGAATCGAACTGCGATTCTAGCCTTGAGAAGGCTATGTCCTAACCGTTAGACGATAGAGCCGAAAATAAAATATAACATCTTTTTAAAAAAATTTCCATAAGAAAGCCGGTCTCCGAGATTGGAGACCGGCCGAAAGAGACACGATGACATCGATTCACTATTCTTCTTCTGGGGAATCTTCTTCATGGCCATCAGAATTGTCCGAAAAAAGCCATTGGCAGACGCTACACACTATAGCGACGACTAGGGCCAGTATTCCAACAACTACTCCCCACCTGGGAGCAGTCAAGATCAGGGCGATACTGACAAAGATCTCACAGAAAGATATCTTGCTGGAAAGGGCAAAGTTGAGGAGCTCATTCTCAACCTTGTAAGCGACAGTTCCCTTTTCCCCCGCACCCAGCAATTGGGATTTTATCCCGACCAGCACCAGAATGATCACCGGCAACAAGGCCAGAACCAGCACTGACAAGTACACCGAAGGCGATGCGACGAAATGAAACAGACTCATCCTTCCCCCCTTTGCCTTTTAGGCATTGACGAAAACTAAACGACGACGAACAAACCTACCTATCATCTTACACAAAAATAAAATTTAATCAAATTTTAACACAAAGGCTTCGCCTTCAAAGGCTAGGCCTTTGTATACAAACCAAGCTATTGAACCATTACGTTAGATTTGACTATATTATTAGATATGATATATTGCTAACAGATTCTAAATTGTTCTCAGTTAAAGAGTAAGGGGGAAACAATCGATGACCAAGTGTATAAAGGGGTTGGTATTCGTTCTTAATGGTCCAAACCTAAACCTTTTGGGCCTGCGTGATCCAGAAAAATACGGAAAGGAAACCCTGGATCAGATTATTCGGCAAATGATGGAAGAAGCGAGACGACAAGCTTTTGCCATCGATGCGATGCAATCCAACCACGAGGGCATTCTGATCGATCGAATTCATGGGATCGCTAGCTTGCCCAGGGAAGATAAACAACCTTTCATGAGGGGAATCGTCTTGAATGCTGGTGGGCTTACCCACTCAAGCGTTTCTCTACGTGATGCCGTGGATTTTGCTCGTTCGCAAGGTGTGCCAACGGTCGAGGTTCACCTTTCGAATATTCATAACCGCGAGATTTTTCGACACATGTCTCTACTAACGGAGGTGTGCATCGAGCAGGTCTCGGGGCTTGGCGCCAAGAGCTACACGGTCGGGATGGGAAAATTGATTGCTTACCTTAAACAAAGGCGTAATCAGCCCAGATAATGCAAGTACCGCTCGTCACGATACAGAGAGAACCGTCTCTGTATCGATGATAGGGCGGTTTTCTTTTGCCTAACTTTACCGCGCCAGCCACTCTTCTTCCTGACGAACCAAGAGATCGGAGGCCTGATTTGGTTCAGACATAATTTCTTTAACGATTTTTTCCATACGAGTTGATTGCGAACCTTTAACTAAAATAATATCCCCTTCTTTTATAATTTCTTTTAAATATTTTCCAGCTTCTTTAGAATCATCAAATTGTAAAACACTATCTTCATCCAAACCCGAATCAATGGCACTTTCGGCTAAAGTTCTTGATCGCAAACCAACCGTGATTAACAGATCACAGGCTGTGGCAGCCAAAACGCCCACTTCCCGATGGGCGTCGCTCGTATGACGACCGAGTTCCATCATGTCTCCTAACACAGCAATTTTGCGCTTTTTAATTTTTAATTCTTTAAGGGTTTCTAAGGCCGAATTTAGGGCGACTGGCGAAGAATTATAACTATCATCAATAATTGTTGAAGACTTAATACCTTTTATTAAATTCATTCTTCCTTTAGGTGGAATAAAAAGTGATAAATTTTCGGTCAATTCCACCAAATTTAAATCTAAACCAATACCAACCGTTAAAGCAGCTAGACAAGAATATATATTATTTGAACCAAGCGTGCCAATAATTTTGACCGGCAAACAATTACCCCCATATTCCACTTTAAAGTTAACGCCAAAAGGATCACCTGTTTTTTCATTATAGTAAATGGAATAATTAGTCGCACGAACCTGTGCATCACCTAATAAGCCATAGGTGATTATCTTATTATCAACCTTATTTTTAAAAGCAAAAACATCAACATCATCCCTATTCAAAATTAATAATCCATCGTGCTTCAAAGCTGAAACGAGGTGGCCTTTCTCTGCCACTACTTCTTCTTGTGATTTAAAATATTCTATATGCACGGGCACTTTAGCGAATTTTGTCACCACTACAATGTCTGGCTTAAGCCATTTGGTTATTTTTTTAATATCCCCAGGACGATCTGCACCCACCTCTAAAACCATCCACTGAGGATACTCGTTTTTAAAGATGATTAAACTCAAACCTTGCCATATATTTTGCAACCATTTTATTGGATTAAGCCATGCATTATTACAACCCAAAATAGTCAGGGGTACCCCGATATCACTATTAAAACTCTTTTCACTTTTTCGTGTATAAAAAGATTTAGATATAACAGCATAAATTGCATCTTTTGTTGAAGTCTTGCCAACACTACCAGTTATAGCAATAATCTTAGGCTTATATTTTTTAAGGATAGCCCGAGCTTCACATTCTATTATCTTAGCTATTATTTTTTTTAATATATCTTTCATTTTATTTTATCGATTCTTCCTTAATCAGAACCTAACGGTCAGGTGGAATATTATAATAATTTATTAAAAACTTTACTATATCCATAAATGGCGTCGTTAATGTCTGAGAGGCAAAACTAATTCCTTGTGGCTCTATAGTATAAAGGAAAACTAAAAATCTTGGATTATACGAAGGAAAATATCCAAAGAAGGAGTGCAACCATCTATCATCATAATATCCCCCGCCCGGTTTTGCAATCTGAGCCGTCCCTGTCTTAGCCGCAACGCTATAATTAGGTAAGCTAACAGTTCCACCAGCTAATGCTTTATCTACCACCATAGTAAGTATACGAGAAATCTCTTCTGAAGTTTCTTTCTTAATAATTTGACGAGCTTCATTAACATAAGAGATATTATTAAAAAGTCCAGACGTATAATTTATTTTTTTAACAATATGAGGAGTAATAAGCTTTCCACCATTAGCTAAAGATGATAAAGCTCGAACCGTTGCAATTGGTGTTAGAGAAATACCCTGCCCAAAAGATGCTGTCGCATATTCAATATTTCTTGGGCTTTTTAGGTTTTCTAACCTACCATGATTCTCTCCTGGTAAATCAATTCCTGTCTCTTCATCTAAACCAAAGTTAAACATATAATCAGCAAATTTATTATTACCCATCTGGCGAACGACAAAAGATACGCCGAGATTTAATGATTGATTCAAGACCTCCTGCATATTAACCGTTCCCCTAGCCTTTTTATCATAATTATAGATAGTATAACCATCAAGACTAATAGAACCGGTATCTTTATAGGTGGTTTCGGCAATGACTGCTCCAGAATCCAAACCAGCGGCCATAGTTAAGGCCTTAATAATAGAACCCATTTCATAAAGACCTTCTACTAATGGATTATTAAAAATACTTAAATCAGTTTCTTCATTAAATTTATTTAAATTAAAAGTTGGCGATAAAGCCATGGCATAAATCTCACCAGTCATTGGATCAATTATAATACCACCCGTTAATTTAGATTTATATTGAGTTGAAACAGTATCAACTGTCTTTTCTAGGAAACTCTCAACAATTGGTTCAATGGAAGTAACTATTTCGCCCTCACGCTTTGAATTATCTGTAATCGTCTGTTTAATATTGGAAAAAATTTCTGCAAAAAAATTCACATAAACCTGATTGCCCTTTCGTGATAATACATCTTCATAATATTTTTCTAAACCGTAACGACCGACCAAATCATTACCATCATAACCAACAAAACCAAGGGTCCGAGCGGCTATACTTTCGCCAGGATAATAGCGCCACCTCTCTTTTTCTATCTGCAAACCAGGAATATTTAAATCCTCTATTTTTTTCATATCTTCTTCAGAAACCCGATCGGCAATTTTTTGATAAACGCTATTTTTCTGATTAGCCTTGGCATAAAATGAATCAATGTCTAAGGAAAGAAAAGTTGAAAGATTTTTATATATTTCGACTAGATCAATAATTTTTTGTGGATTAATAGAAATAATATAACCAGTTGACAGAGAAGCAGCCCCTAATAAAGTCCCCATTTTATCTTGAAAAAAAATGTTTCCACGATTAAAAATATTATTGGTTGGAGAAACATATTGCCGATCAGCTTTATCAACATATTCCTGACCATGAATAATCTGAATATAATATAAGCGTACAATTAAAATTAGAGCAAAGATTACAAAACAGAAAAAAATGAATCTAATTCTGTTCTTTTCTCCAGTAAAATTCATATAACACTTAATTATTTTGAGTCAATAAAGACAAACCTGGTGTTTTTACATTCTTTAAAACAAATTTTTGCTCAGACACTGCTCCAAAGCCTAAAGCATAAGCTCTTTCCAGAGTAATATTATTTTTAACCTTAATATATTTTGATTCTAAATCAATAACTTTTGTACTTAGAGCAGTAAGGTCATTTTCCATATTTTGTCTAGCCACAATATTAACAATGGCTCCTCTAACCAAAAAACCATAAGAAAAAAGACAGAAAAAGAAAACAAACAATAAAGACCAAAAATAAATCTTTTTATTTTCGCTATTATCTATTCTTTTTTGTTTTTTTCTTAACATCTTAAATTTTTTCTAATATCCTCAATTTTGCGCTTCTAGATCTTGAATTTTTTGCTCTTTCTTCTTCACTGGCTATAATTGGTTTCTTATTTATTAAAATTGCTCTCTTTTCTTTAACTAAATCCCGAAAATAATTTTTTACTATCCGATCCTCTCCACTATGAAAAGAAATTACTGACATCCTTCCACCGCTACTCAATTTATCAAAACCTTTTCTTAGCCCCTCTTTCAAAGCTTCCAGTTCATCGTTCACCGCCATACGAATCGCTTGAAAAGTTTTAGTAGCAAAATGAATTTTTCCCCTTCTATAAGCTATTGGTACAGCTTGAAAAATTATCTCTAATAAATCATTGGTCGTCTTAATCTCTTTCTCAGCCCTGCTTTCCACAATTTTCTTAGCAATCCTTTTGGCATATCTTTCATCAGCATAACCATAGATGATATCTGATAAAGTCTCCTCGCCCCAATTGTTAATAACTTTTTGCGCTGTAATTAATGGATTTTCAGTCGGTGTTGCAAAAGTCATAAAAAGTGGTTCATCTTTTTGAAAAGAAAACCCGCGACCACTTTCGTCTAACTGATTGGAACTCAATCCTAAATCTAAAATAATACCCTGAACATTCGCTATCTTTTGATCCGCCAAAACTTTATCAACATTTCGATAATCAGATAAAATTAAAGAATAATTAGCTTTTAAATCTTTTAATCTTATCTCTGCTCTTTGAACGGCCTCACTATCTCGGTCTACAGCGATGATTTTCACACCTTGACCAAATTTTTCCGCAACATAGGCGCTATGTCCACCACCACCAAGAGTGCCGTCAAAGACGATATCTCCTTTTTTGAGATTAAGTCCGTCTACTGTTTCTTTTAAAAGAACTGTTTCGTGCGTCATTTTCTAAAGCATTCCAGCATTACCCAACTTTTCTGCTAACTGATCGGCCTCTTTTTCTACCACTCCCTTATAAGCCTTCCAAGCCATCTCATTCCAGATTTCCACTCGATCCTGAACGCCAATTAAAGCCACTCGGCCTTTCAAATTTGCCCTCTCTACCAAAAAATCTGGGACTAACATTCTTCCAAGAGCATCCACCTCAACCTCTGTCGCACTACCAAACATATAACGGTTGAAACTTCGATTGTCGGCACGCAACATATTTGCTTCCGAAAGTTTAGCTGAAATATTTTTCCACTGACTCATAGTAAAGATAAAAAGACAATTATCTAAACCAGAAGTTAAAACAATTTTCTTCCCCATTTCTTTACGAAACTTCACTGGTAGTGATAGTCTCTTCTTATCGTCAATTGTATGTAGATATTCTCCTATTAACATATGTTTATTAATTAGTGTGTATGCTTGCCCGAATAAATAATTCTGATTATTTGGGCGGGTATTCGCTCCTTCCCACAATCTCCCACTTCCCTATCATTTTATAACACTTTATTCCACCAAACAACCCAAAAATCCACTCCCCTGTGGATAACTTTCTTAAACAAAAAACCGCCTAAACTAAGCGGAAATTTGATTATATAAGATATAAAGCCTTATTACTTTCTAGGCTTTAAAAGTGGAAAAATTTGGCAGTCACGAATTGGCTTGTCCATTAGAAAACTGAAGAGGCGTTCTGACAGGCCAAAACCAAAAGTTGGTGGCATGCCGTACTCCAAAGCTTCAACAAATTCCGTATCATTCATTTGCGCTTCTTCATCCCCCGCTTCCCGTAATTTAGCTTGATCATCAAATCGTCCGGCTTGATCTATGGGATCATTTAATTCAGAAAAACCCTTACCCATTTCCGAACCAGCCAAAATGACCTGAAATCTCTCCACCAAATTCGGATTACTTTCCATTCTCTTAGCGAGAGGTTCCATCATCACTGGCACATTAATCAGAAAGCCTGGACCAGCGATTTTTCTACGGCAATATTTCCAAAGATTATCGATCGCCCGTGTTAAATTAAATCCATTTTTACTATCATAGTCTACTTTCAAATCTTGTAATTTCTTTTCCACAGTTTTTAAATCAGTCTGGGAAATATCAATGCCAGTCTTTTCTTTAATAATTTCCGTGAAATCATAAACCTGCCACTTAGACCCCAGATCAATATTAAAATTTTTAATTTTAAATTTCAAAGTACCGAAAGTCTTCTCAGTAATATATTTATACATTTCTTCTATCAATTTCATTCCTTCATTATAATCAGAATAAGCCTGGTAGAATTCCATATGGGAATAATCTTGTAAATGTTCTGCATCCATTCCCTCATTTCTAAAAACCCGACCAATTTCAAAAACTTTTGGGAAACCAGCCACCATTAAACGCTTAAGCCATAATTCTGGCGAAATACGTAAATAAATATCTAAATCAAGAGCATTATGATGGGTGGTGAAAGGTCGAGCTTCGGCCCCCCCAGCTGTATTTTCAAGAATGGGAGTCTCCACTTCCATAAAATCTTTTTGCACTAAAAACTCTCGCATGGCTGACCAAAATTTTGATCTTTTTTCTATCATCTCCTTCACTTCTAGATTAAACATTACATCCAAATAACGCTTACGTAATCTTTCTTCTTCGTCCTGTAAACCATCCCATTTATCGGGTAATGGTCGTAGGCTTTTTGCTAATATCTTCCAGCCTTTTACCTGAAGTGTCTGCTGACCTTTTTGGGTCACAAAAAGTGAACCGGTGATTTCTATAAAATCTCCAATATCCACAGTATTTACAAAAAGATCAAAAACTTCAGCGTCCATTTCATCTTTTTTAAGTAAACCCTGAAACAAAGCCGTGCCATCATTAATATTAAAAAAGATTAAGGCTCCTTGTCCCCTAATCGCCATCACTCGCCCAACCAAAATCAAGCTTTTCTTTTTAGAAAGCTTTTCAAAATCTTCTGTAACTTCTTTCAAATAATATTCACGCGCAGTTTTAGCAGGAAAAGGATTGATGCCTTTATCTTTAAGCATCTTCATTTTCTCTATTCGAACCTTTCTTATTTCATCAAATGATGCCATGGGCCTATTATATCACGCTTCTTATTCAATCCCAATTATTTTATAAGTCATTGTGCCAGCTGGAGAAATAAAAGAGAATGATTCCCCCACCTTTTTTCCCAAAATTGCGGCCCCAAGAGGACAACGATTAGATAGTTTACCACAAGACATATCTGTTTCTTCTGACCCAACAATTTGAAATTTCTTATGTTCTTTATCACCCTGTTTTTCTACCATCACCAAAGAACCAATTCTTACATGCTCTCCATGCGCAGGCTCATCAGACATAATGGTGGCATTTTTCAACATTGATTCCAATTTAGTGATTCTATCTTCAATATTAGCCTGTAATTCACGCGCCTCATGATATTCAGCGTTTTCTGAAAGATCCCCCAAACCACGCGCATAGTCCAAACTCTCAGCTACCTCTTTTCGCTTTACTGTCTTTAACTCTTTAAGCTCATTATTCAATTCCCCAAACTTCTCTTTTGTTAAATATTCTCTTTCTTCTTTCATGATATTGTTTTTTGATTATTAAATATTATCTCATATCCTAACATATTTTTTTCTAAAAAGCTACGAGCTAATAAGCTACTTAAGATATTTGGCTTTATTCACTGCCATATAATCTAAAACCTGACGCATCACTGATAAGGCACCAGTAGTATTAGCCACCGGACCTTTTTCCATAATTATCACAAAAGCATATTTTGGATTTTCATAAGGGAAAAAACCAGTCACCCAAGAGTTAACAAATTGCTTATACATTCCCAATTCGGCTGTTCCAGTTTTTGCTGCCACCGAATAATCTACACTATTTAGTCCCTTTGCTACTCCGTAATCTTTTATCACTCCATCTCGCATACCATCTTTAACTATTTTTAAATAATCATGGTTTAAATTCAAATCAGTAGTTTGATTAGCTGAATTTAATAAAATCTGTGGTTCAATCAATTTTCCACCATTAGCCAAAGACGCCACTGCGCGGACTAATTGAATCGGACTGACTTGAAAACCATATTGGCCAATAGAAGTATGATAAGTATTTCCCACTCGCCAATCAGGATCTTCTAGAAAAGTCTTGGCTTTCCATTCTGGTGTGGGGATAATTCCTTGAACTCCTGAAAAAAAGGAAGAGTTTAAAGTTTCTCCAAAACCGAACATCTTCATATATTTATCAATATTAGCAATTCCTAATCCTTTTTGATTTTCAAAGCCTCCACCAATTTCATAAAAATAGACGTCCGACGAAACTGCTAACGCTTTTTTCATATCTACATAACCGTGAGCCTTCCAATCTTTAAAAATAGAAGGATTACTTGGATCATATGGATTTGGTAAAGATAAATAACCAGCACTATAAATATTAGTATAGGGATCAATAATATTTTCATTTAAAGCGGCAAAAGCTAAATATGGTTTAACTGTGGATCCTGGTGTATAGAGACCATCAATCACCCGATTAAGAAAAGGATTATTTTTATCATTTAAATATTTATTTATAGCGATAGTATTTTGACCATCAGTTAAAATCTGCGAATTATATTCTGGATAACTAGTCAGCGCTAAGATTTCCCCATTATTAACATCCATAATAACTCCAGCTCCGCCGGTAAAACCTACTAAATTAGCTAGATTCTTTATTTCCTGATACATTTTATTTTGAATTCCTGCTTCAATAGAGAGATGGAGATCCTCACCGTCCTGAGGAAGATGAATAGTGTTCTCTGATTGTATATCACCCAGAGCATTCACTTCTACAATTCTTTTACCATTCTCACCTGATAAAATATCATTATAATCTTTTTCCACTCCAGCCTTACCATCAAAAATTTCACTAAAATAAAAACCGTATTTATCTTTTGCTGGATACTTTAAATAACCAAGTAAGTGGGCAAAACCATCAAGAGAAATATACTTTCGTAAATCAAAAGCAAGATCTGTGGTATTTTCTACATTCCAAACTAAATTTGTTCCGGCTCGATCATAAATTACGCCTCTCTTTGCAAAAATTAATGAATTTCTTAAATAATTATTTTCACTTTTAGTTAAATAAAGATCTCCTTTTTGAATTTGTAAATTCCCAATTCGAAAAATAAAAATAATAATAATTAAAAGAAAAGCCCCACCTAAAATAAATAAACTGCGACGAGAAATAGATTTTTCTAAACGGCCCTCAAATTGTGAGGTGTCAAAATTTGGTAAATTACTTGAGTCAACAAAAATTTCATCGGGTGCGATATCTTTTGCCCTTTGATCATATTTAATTTCACTTCTTCCCCATGGCCATTTTATCATCTCTAGATTCTAGCATAAAACAATAGAAAAACTTACCGGTGATATTGATTCAAAAACTTCCCCTTAAATTCCACAAAATTATCATCTAGAATTGATTGGCGGATTTTTTTAACTAAATTGACAATAAAATAAATATTATGAATGGAGGCGAGCGTGCCGGCTAACATTTCATTACCCCGAAAAAGATGAGCAATATAGGCACGAGAATAATGCTGACAGGTATAGCATTCGCAATCAATCTCTATTGGTAAAATATCTGAACGAAATTCAGCATTTTCAATATGAATTTTGCCTGTTTTAGTATAAATTGTACCATTACGTCCTAAACGTGTCGGCAAAACACAATCAAAAAGGTCTACACCATTTTCAATACCCATAAATAAATCCTCAGGTTCACCAATACCCAATAAATGTCTTGGTTTATTTTCTGGTAAAATCTCATTTACCCATTTTACTGCCGTCGACATATCTTCCTTGGCAAAAGAACCACCAATACCAAAACCATCAAAGTTAAGGGCGGAAATAAATCTAGCAGATTTTTTTCTCAAATCTTCATCGCGTCCACCTTGCACGATACCAAATAAAGAAACCTTGTTTTCTGAATTTAATTTATTGTGCTCATCTAAACTTCTTTGGGCCCAGACATGAGTCCGATCCAAAGCTTCACTTTGATATTTTAGATCTTCATTAGGTGAAGTACATTCATCAAAAGCAAAAATAATATCGGCGCCAAGATTATGTTGAATCTGAATTGATTTTTCCGGCGTAATATAATGAATAGAACCATCAAGATGCGAGGTAAAAGATACCCCATCCTGCCCTATTTTAGCTAGACGTGGTGCATCAGAATCATCAAATCTTTCGGGGATTAAAAGAGATGGGTCTGTCACTTGTAAAATCTTAGAAATTCCTTTTTTATAAGCCGCTCCCAAAGAAAAAACTTGAAAACCACCCGAGTCAGTCATCGTCGGTCCAGACCAATTCATCATTTTCCCCAACCCACCCATCTTCTTTATTGCCTCATCCCCCGGTTGTAGATAAAGATGATAGGTATTAGCTAGAATCACTTGAGCTCCAACCTCTTTAACTTGCTCTGGGTTAAGAGATTTAACCGTGGCCTTGGTTCCCACAACAACAAAAGCCGGTGTTTCAATCACGCCATGAGGTGTTGAGATCTTCCCTACCCGGCCCAATTTCCCTATTAATTTCTTCTCAATTTTAAAATCTAATGACATTTGATTAGATGTAATATAGCAAATTTTAAAAGAAATGCTATAATGTTTAAATGAATTTTAAAAATATATTTAAACGATCGATAAATAAAAAGGGCATCGCCGATAGTAAACAATTTAGTCTTAAATCACTTGATGAAATAGTAAAAAATCAAAATGAAATTTCTAATGGTGAATTTAAACTTGGTTATGATATTATTAAAAAATATCCCCGCTCAGTCAGTATTTTAGGTTCCGCCGTCTTAAAACCAGATGATAAAATCTATAAAATGGCCGAGTCTTTGGCTAATCGGATTGCTCGAGAATTAAAATATGCTGTTGTCACCGGCGGTGGACCGGGTATTATGGAAGCGGCTAACAAGGGAGCTTTTGAGGCTGGCGGACGATCTATTGGTTTTTCTATTAAATTACCAACGGAACAATATAGAAATAAATATTTAACTGATCACGTAGAATTTGAATATTTTTTTACTCGAAAGGCCTTACTCTTTTCTTCGGCTGAAACTTATGTTTATTTCCCGGGAGGATTCGGGACGATGGATGAATTATTTGAAGTTTTAACCTTAATAAAAACTGGTAAAATTCCCCAGGTACCAGTAATTCTCGTCGGTAAAGACTTTTGGCAACCACTTTTAGATTTTATTAAAAAAGAATTATTTGAGGAAACAAAGACCATCAGCGAAGATTACTTAAATATTTACAAGGTAGTTGAGTCTGAAGATGAAATCATCAATATCATCAAAAACGCCCCGCTTCGAACTGACTATTAGAAATTTAATTTAACCCCGATCCACCATAAGGTAAAGGTAAAAGCTCTTTTAAGCTGGTTTTTATGATTTTATCTTTAGTACTATTAGAACAGATAATTTTAATATCCCCACCATCTTTTGACCTAAATTCTTCCATAAATTGACGACAAAGGCCACAAGGCATGACGGGATTCTCCACCACCCCATCACGGTCAGTACCAATCAAAGCTAGGCGGTAATTTCTCTTAAACCCCGAGTGTTAGCCGTGCCAATCGCCACCCGCTCGGCACAAAGATTAACAGTTGAAGAAACATTAGCAAGACTTGAACCAATAATTATCTCTCCAGTTTTTATCTTAATCGCTGCTCCAATTCGCATTTGGCTATTATAAGGATTATAAGCATTGACTAGAGCTCTCCCTGCTTCATCTAATAATTTCTGTTCTTCTTTATCTAAATCTGTAAATTTTATCTCGGCCATAATTATTAATTATTATATCATTTTTAAATAATTTGCTCTAGATTTTTCTTATTATTTATAAACGGAACAAAAATAATACTAGCAATCAATATTCCAACCGAATTACTTATTAAATCTAACCAAGTATCGTTAACACTGAAAGCCATAATTAAATTCATGTAATTTTGCATAAAAAATTCCACAATCTCATTTAAAACCCCCAAAGCGGTGACTAATAAAGTCCCCAGAACAAAGAATTGAAATTTGTTAAGAGAAACCCGATTATCTTTTGTTGCCAAAAAGTAAGCCAAAAAAGCAATAAAACCCCCGCCCAGACCATGTAAAATTCGATTACAGATTTCTTGATTGGAGATATTAGAAATTAATAGATAATTTAAAAAAGTAAATAAAATAATTAAAAATAGCGAGAAAAAAGACTTTCTATTAATTTTTTCTATTTTTTGTCCAAAAAAGAATGGAAGAAAATAAAATAAAACAAGATACAAGAGACAAAGACCAATGTTGAGTATAAATATATACATAATTTTATGAACCAATGCAAGAATTATACTCTTCCACTTCTAAGTTATAAATATCAATCATCTCTTTTAAAGCCACAATTGCATCATTTACCTTTCGGGCAAAATAATTATATTCCTGAATTTTCTGACTATAATAGCCACGATCAAGATTGGGGCTATTTTTCATTGTGTTTAAATCGTCATACATTAATAAAGCATCTTCTTGCATCTTTTGAATTGAAATAGTTGAACTATCAATTAATGCTTTTGTATCAGAATTTGGGCGAGAACAGTCAGAAAAAGGTAAGGAAAAAATTTGAACTGCAATTATCGTCTTTTCCCCATTAAATAAACCCTCTTTTATTGATGTTCCAAGTTCAGTATATTTCCCATTTAAAATATTTGCTCGGTGCCCAGGACTATCCATCCAAGCAGAAACTATCTCTTTTTCTCCATCAAAATCACCAAGTGCTAAATTTTCCCCAATCAAAAGATACTCATAATTAAGGTTGTGAGCTAAATCAGAAGCTGTTTTTCCATCAGGAGAAGTATGTTCAAAATATTGATTAGAAAATAAATCATCTATGCGTAAGTCCGCAATTAGATCTAGAGTATTATTACTTATAAGTGATTTGAGAGACATTTTTATCCTTTCCTGATTAGTATATTTTAATATTTGAGAATTATTTTCTATAAAAGGGATACTGTCTTCTATCAAATTCGAAGAAGAATCTGCTTTTATAATTACGGCTGGAATAGAAACAAGATCCTGACTTTCCCCTAATGAAGTCGCTGAAATAGGTTTAATATTCTGAATAATAGAACCCGGAACTGTGGAAGTAGTAACACTAATTGGTTTATTGGAAATTAAACTATTTGTCGTAGATGATGTGGAAGAAGACAAAACCTGCTCAACTTCAATTGGTATATCTAAAGAAGAATATCGATTGGGATCGCTAAAATCATTAAAAATATATCTCTTCTGCATTATTAAATAATAAATAATATCAGAAGCCCGACTAATAATAATATTCGTTGTTCTTTGTAAAAAAGAAATTGGGTTAAAGTTAAAGGCGGAAGTCTTAATTGGTAAAATTAGAGAGGTAAATAATATAATTAAGAGCAAAAACAATAGCCCAATATTTTTAAACATCTTTATCATAATTTTCTTAGATTATACCATAATTTTTAATTATGTTGTATAATGATCCTTATGAAAACAGTAATGATCAGTTTATGGTATATAAAGTGGCATTATGGCAAGGCGATCTATTCTTTAAGTAAGGTATGGAAGAATTTTCTCTTTTTCGTTTATGGCTTCTTTTCAATTAAACTACTATTTAAAAACTTCTTTGATCCTTGGAAAAAGATGTCAGATAATTATCCAAAAAGTTTTAATCTAAAAAAATATTTTTATACACTTACAACTAATTTAATTGTCAGAATTATGGGAATGATTATGCGAACTATTTTGATTTTAGTTGGATTAATTTCCTGTCTACTATTAATTATTTTTTATCCAGTTGTTATTATTAGTTGGCTTCTTTTACCATTCATTATTATCTGTCTTATTTCTTCTGGTTTATGGCTAATAATCAAATAAAATGACAAAGATAGAATTACTTTTAAAAAAGAGCCCGATTTATTCAGCTATTATGATGGAAAAATATTTCTCTGTCAAAAAGAGAGATATTCTGATGAATATAACCAAGTATTCCCTCTTCTTAATTCCCATAATAATTATTTTAAATATAATTTTTACTAATTATGATCAATCTAGTTCTGCCAAAAGTGCTGATTTCTTAATTGAAAAACTCCTTGGTTTAACCCTATTATCTCTAGGTATATATATTTTAATGAATATCTTTGAGTTTTATTTCGCCTCAATTTATTATTTTGAATATGTTGCAAAAAATAAATATTCTTCTAAAGATATTTATACCTTTTCGGCTGGACGCATTCTCCGAAAAGTAGAGAAAGACAATTTATTAACTGGTTTATTAAAATCCCAAAGTGTTGGCCGAAAAATCATTAGGAGATTAGGAATTGATGAAGATGAAATTAATCTTCTTTTGGTTAAACAATCAGAAATAAAAAATCCACCGATCTTCAAAACTGATAATATACCTTTAATAAAGGTATCTCATTTGCTAGATTTTATCTATGATAATCATCCTGATTTTAGAAATCTTTTGACTAATCGTGGCATGAGTAAGAAGGATCTAATTGCTGTAGTAAGTTGGGTGATTTATGAAATTGAGACATTAGAATATAATCGCCAATGGTGGACAAAAGAAAGATTAGCAAAAATTTCAGGGGTTGCCACAGACTGGTCTTTTGGACGAACTTATTTATTAAGTAAATATAGTAGAGAATTATTAAATGATGAAGAAGTAAATTCTGAAGCTATTTCTTTCTCTGGGCGAGTTCGAGAATTAGAACAAATTCAAGCAATTTTAGCTAGAAAGACAGGCGCAAATGCAATGCTAGTTGGTTTACCTGGACAAGAAAAGATGGAGGTGGTTTGGAATTTGTGTAGGCAAATAAAAAATAAAACTTCCAGTCCAAGTCTAATCGGAAAAAAACCACTACTATTCTTAACGTCCAATTTTTCAAGTATAGCAAATAATAGAGATGACTTTGAAAAAAAGATAGCAATTATTTTTAGTGAAGCGTTAAATTCGGGAAATGTTATTTTGGTTATAGATAATTTTCCTAAATTAATTATACAGGCAAAGCAATTTAATTTAAATCTTTATGAAATATTGGAGCCATATCTCGCCAGCAATGATGATCAAATTGTTGCTTTAGCGGATACAGAATATTTTCATACACTAATTGAGCCAGACCAAGCCTTAATGTCTACTTTTGAAATTGTGCTAACTAAACCATTACTTTTAGATGAAATAGTTAAAATAATTGCACGAGAATCTTTAGATGCAGAAAAATCTTATAAAATACTATATACCTATCCAGCAATACTAGAAATAGCAAAAAGCGCTGAATATTACTTTCCTGATGGAGTTTCTTCAGACAAAGCAAAAGACCTCTTATTAGAGCTATCACCTTGGGCAGTAGAAAATGATATTAGTATAGTTAATAGAGATGAAGTCCTTAAATACGTTGGAGAAAAAACAAATGTCCCGATTTCCAGTATTTCTTCTGCTGAAAAAGAAAAACTATTGAATTTAGAAAACCTATTAATGAAAAGGATTGTCGCCCAAAGAGAGGCTGTCTTTGCTGTTTCTAATGCTTTAAGACGAAGTCGTTCTGGTATCAGAAATGAAAAAAGACCACTGGGTTCTTTTCTCTTTCTTGGCCCAACCGGTGTAGGTAAAACCGAGACGGCTAAAGCCTTAGCCGATGTCTTTTTCGGAGATGAAAAACTTTTAATGCGTTTAGATATGTCTGAGTATCAAAACTCGGAATCTCTCGCTCGCTTAATTGGTTCACGAGAAAACAATACTCAAGGTATTTTAGCTAATCTCCTTCGAGAAAATCCTTATGGTGTTCTTCTTCTTGACGAATTTGAAAAAACAAATAAAGATGTACTAAACCTCTTTCTTCAGATAATTGATGAAGGATATTTTTCTGATATAACAGGCAAAAAAGTGATGGCGAGAAATATTATGTTTATTGCAACTTCTAATGCCGGAGCAGAAAAGATCTTTGATATTGTTGCTAGCGGTAAAAAACTTAGAAATTACGAGGTAGAAATAATTTCTGAAATAATTAAACAAGGAGTCTTCAAACCAGAACTATTAAACCGCTTTGATGCTACAATCTTATTTCATCCATTAAGCAAAGAAGATCTTTTTGAAATTGCTCAATTAATGCTTCTAAAAGTAGCAAAAAGATTGGGAGAAAAAGGAATAGTTTTGAGTATTGATAGAGAATTAACAGATTTTGTGGTTCATGGTGGTTATAATCCAACCTTTGGTGCTAGACCAATGAACCGTTTAATTCAGGATACAGTTGAACAACATTTAGCCGATCTAATAATCAGGGGTGATTTAACGGCTGGTCAAACTATTGGTTTTAAAGTCCTTTCAAATACTACTTTTAATAAGGGTAGTTTAAAACCAGTTGTTACTTAAACACCTCCTTCTAGAAACATACATGCCAATCAACACCCACATTAAACCAACCAAATAACCGGCAAGAACATCTCCTAAAAAATGTACTCCTAAATATAAACGACTAAAACCAATTAAGATTATCACTAGAGTAAATAAAATAGTTAAAATAATTTTAATATTTAAATTTAATTTAAATCTCCAAAGACAATAAATCAAGAATCCTAGGAATGCTAAGATTAGGGCTGAATGAGCACTAGGAAAAGATGGGCCAGTTTCCAAATACAAGGCTAAACTATAATCTGGTCGTGGATTATGAAAAATATATTTAATAGCCGTAGTCATAATCACTGACCCAGCAATCGTCACAGAAAAGGGGAAAATTAATGTCTTCTTTTTATAAAACCAAAACAAAACAGAGACTAAAACAAATAAAACAAGAATTACTTCCCAATCACCTAGTTTGGTAAAAATCAGAAAAAACTTATTTAAAGATTCATTCCTCAAAGGCAAAATTATATTAATCAAAAAATTCATAAATTATTTATTTCTTACTAATACTATTAATACTCAGAATGCTCCTTTCTTTAGGTTTAATCTTTTGCTCTAAACACCAAATCACATAAGCGGTATAAGCACCCTCTATGTCGATTGCCGAACAACTAAAAGGAATTTCCTTAATGTTTTCAGATTCGGTCTTATCAAAAAAAGTAAAAGTTAAAAGAGGCTCATTTTCTGGTGATTTAATCGTCTCTTTAAAATCAAAACTCTCCATTCCCATAAGTGATATTACTATAACAGAAAAAGGAGCAAATTAACATAGACCTAATATTTACGAATTACCCCTTTAACAATAGCGGCGATCTCTAGTTCGTTTTCGGGATAAATTGGCTTAAAATCTTTATTGGCCGGTTCTAAATAAATCTTACCCAATCTATTTCTATAATATTTCATAGTCCAACCACCATCAATTAGAGCAATAACGATATCTCCATCTCTAGCTTCTTTTTGAGTTTTTTCGGCAATCACCATATCGCCATCATGAATTCCGGCATCAACCATTGATTCTCCTTTTACTTTTAATAAATAAGTTGAATCCTTATCGTGGACCAAGTAATCTTCAATGTTAATAGTGTCTAAAAGATTTTCATCAATCATCGTCGGAAAACCAGCCTCCACCAAACCCAACATCGGTACCTCCCCAATTAACTTATTAGGAATTAAATGGCCACTGGAATCCTTGTCCAACACGCCCTCACCGATCAATTTATCAACCAACTTGGCCACCGCATTCTTGGACTTAAAACCAACTAATTTCATAATCTCGGTATAAACCGGCATACGTTTGTTCTGTCGGTAAAAAGAAAGTATTTTATTTTTATAGTTATTTAACATTGTTTAATTATATAATTACAAAAGAAAAGTTGCTACTACATTTACTGTCCGCTGAAACCAATTGGATTGAAACTTAGGTAGACGATGTAAGTCCACCAAACGATTCAATAAGAAACGATGACGAAGTGCTTCACGACGATATGAAATCCCCCGAACAATTTTCAAATCAATAACATCATTGATTTTCTTTAACTCCGACTTAATATTCTTTTCTAAAATATATTTGCTCATAATATTCTTATTAAGAGATAAAATATTTTCAAATTGTTTGTCGCGTCGGAGCCCCCGTAGAGAGGGTGAAGTGCAAATAATTTGAATATATTTTATCTCGCTCTGGTAATATCTTAAGTATAGGTGAACGCTCGTTCACCGTCAAGCCCTAAACTGTGGATAACTTATTTACACTACAAAATCCCCTCTTTGTAAAGAATTGTGTAAAAAAGACTTTAATATATAATGGTTTAATGCTTCAAATAATTCTTGCTTCATTAATTATTATGTTGGCCTCATTGATCGGGGTAATTTCCGTGTGGAAAAATGTTGGTAAAATTATTGAAAATAACTTACATTATTTAGTTAGTTTTTCCGCCGGAGTTTTTCTCTTCATTTCTTATCAATTAAGTTTAGAGACAATCGAACACTCTCACACAATTCAAACCGGTTTACTATGGATTTTAATCGGTATGTTTGGACTATGGTTAATTTTTAAAATTCTCCCAACTTTCCACCACCATCATGATAATGAAGAAATTCATAATCATTCTTTTATTGATGCTCGAAGAATAATTCTAAGTGACGGATTACATAATATTGGTGATGGTATCCTTTTGGTCACGTCTTTTGCTGTTAGTTCAGTCTTAGGTTGGACTACAGCTTTAAGTATTTTTATTCACGAAATTATTCAAGAGGTTTCCGAATTTTTCGTTTTAAAAGGGGCGGGCTATTCAACCAAAAAAGCACTGGGGGTTAATTTTCTAATTTCTTTTACTATTTTAATTGGTTCACTGGGGGGATATCTTTTATTAGGTAGTTTTGAAATTTTAGAAGTTCCCCTCCTCGGCTTATCGGCAGGTTCATTCCTAATGGTAGTAATTCAAGATTTAATTCCACACTCCATTAAAGTTTCAACAACCAAATTACATATTATAAAACACCTTGGATGGTTCCTCCTCGGCCTATTATTAATGATTTTAATCGGGACTACCTTCTCTCATTAATTTTTACTTCCAACCCTTCTTGGCCTTCTTAGCCGCTAATTTAGCGTGCTTGGCGACCAAACGCTTTTTGGTTTTGCGAGAACGTGAAGTCTTATTTTTAATATCTTGTGATGCTCTTTTTGCCATTGTTTTTTATGTTTAAATAAAATATTGTTGAAATTGTTCGTCGCGTAGGACCCACCTGTACTCAGGAAGGGTGAAACGCGAATAATTTTAATAATATTTTATTGTAATTCTAATAAATTATTTCTTTTTAGAAACTTTTTTAACCTTTGCGACCTTCTTTTCTTTTACCGGCACGGGCTTAGTAACACTCATCTCCTCTATTACCTTTACTAATTTGTCAATTTTAACATTTAAAACCTCAATCTGCTTTTTGATTTCTTCGCCACTGACTTTCTTTATATCATTACCGAAATCCGTTCTTGGTGGAGTTTTAAAAGTATTACTTACATCCTTTTTACCACCAAAACAAGCATTACAATAAACTGGTTTACCAGCTGTCGGTCGAAATGGAACCTCGCAAGGCTTATGACACTCATCACAAACAGCCTTATTCATAACTACTGGACCACGATCATTACCACGACCACCAAACTTTCCTCGGTTAGCAAAACCACCACCATGTCCGCCATGACCACCGCCAAATCTATTTGTCCCACCATTTCTAAAATCTCCCATGTTATTTTTCTTGTCCGACCAAATTCTCATTTGGTTTAGGATGATTAATACAAATAATAAGATCTAAAGCATACCCTATTTTCTTTAAAAAAGCAAATTTGCACACAGAAATAGAGGGCGTATAATATAATCAGACTTGAACAAAGAGGAGGGCCCTGATGGAGACTATTGTTAGTCATTATATACGGATTGATTTCAAACCAGAAGGTGGCTTCGAGGTCAGAATAGTGGAGGAAACATTTGATCTCGGAAAATACAACGCTGACCAACTAGCTTGGGCAAGAGACTGTCCCAAGAATAGGCATGGTGTCAGGAGCAAGATGCGCTGGAGCGATGAAGAGTTTGAAAAGCCAGAACACAATAGTGTGATTCTCGGTCACTTCATCGAAATGCATGGTGCGGATTGGTTTCGGGACAACCTTCGTCCCATGCATATCAGAATCAGATCCAAGGTGGTGTCAGAAGTTAATCCAAACTGTTTTCTTACCAGGGTACATGAACACTGCAATAAGTGTCCTGAGTGCCTGGTGGCAAAAAATGGAACAGTTGTGGAATAAAAAGCAATAAGGGGGTGATCAATGTGGGTGTCTGAATAAGACACCCATCAATTATTTATGATAAAAATAAAAAAATAACCAGATATTGCTTTCTGATTATTTTTTCTCTTCTTTATAAACTTGGTATCTCTACACAAAACTTCGAACCATGTCCACGACCGACACTTTCCGCCCAAATTCGGCCTCCGTGAGCCTCTACGATCTTCTTAACGATGAATAAGCCATAGCCGGTACTATTCACATTAACTTTGACAGATTCCTCTCCTCGCCCACCCTCTTTAAATAATTTGACCTTATCTGCATCCGACAAACCAATACCATTATCCTTGATTGAAAGTAGTACAGCACCACTCAGTGTAACAGGTACCCCAAAATTAAGACACTTTTTACACCAAGATTAGTAGTATAATACTG
>CAZAJY010000008.1:0-34615 GCA_964485905.1 uncultured Candidatus Saccharibacteria bacterium
TTGCGTTATATTTCTTCTTGAAATATTCTTTTACCCTCTTAATTCTCTCTTGAGTCAAATTTTCTGGAGTATCTTCCCATTCGACTTTAATAAACGGATTTTTGTAACTCATTATTTGTTCTTTTTATATTCTCTTAAAATATCATTTACTATGTCTTCCGTTTTTCGTTCGTTTGTGCCCATACAAAGATTATATACTATAATTATTTTTTTGGACAGCTTTTCAAATAACAGAATATGTATCCTAATATTTTATATATCTACGAATTACCCTTCAGAATCAACACTTTTTGAGAATATTTTTTTTATATTTAGTTATCCACAGTTCTTATAACAATTGGCCAAAATTCTCTGAATATAACTTAACCTTTTCGTTCCAATCTTTTGGAAAAAGTTTGGACTGCGCTTCAGTAGTTTCTATTGGTAAAATCCTCATGGAGGAAGTGTTGTGCTTTTTACCACTGCGTCCGGGAGTACGCATCCACCTTTCCTCAGCTTCCTTAATTGTTGGACACACAACTTTACTAGGAATAATCCAAAAATCTGGTTTCTCTTTGAAAGCATTGAGTTTTACAAAAGCATAATAGAAATCATCAGATGCTCCGCCCTCATCTTTTTCAGACAAAGGAAAATATTTAGCATTCTCTGATTGAGTCGCTTTCACTGATATTTTTACCATCCTATTTGTTGGTCCAACGGCAAGAATATCATATCTTTCCGCTCTTCCTAAGGTGATCGTGGCTGTAAAATTAAGGGCGGATAACCTTGAAGCGATATAATATTCGCCCGCATTTCCAACATTTTGTCTCTGTATTTTTTGCTTAACCATTTACAGCCAATCGTATCATTTTCTTAACTTTTTTGCTATGATTTCATCATGGAACAGTTAATTTATACAGTGATTGGTGGAGTTTTAATCGCTATAATTACCACAATATTTGGTATTGGAAAAACCACGCAGGTGGTTGTGAGCGGAAACAAAGTCAAAAAGACTGGCAAGTGGATTATTATAGTCTCTGTGTTAATGATCCTTGGTGGATTATCGTGGGCTGGTTCTAATTCACCACCACAAGGAGGACTTGATTTCAGTAAGCCAGGAACGATCTACGGACTAACTCTAGCTGGTTATGGTGTTTGGGCTTTTATTGTTGGAAGAATCGTCGCATGGTTTCAACGAAATTAAATTATTAATTAATAAACATATGGATTTTTTAAATCAAAATGCTGGAGGCATCCAAGCCCTATCTACTATAGTGTTGGTTTTAGTTACAGTTTTGTACGCCCGATCCACTCGACAAATGGCGATGGTGATGAAAGACCAAATTACTTCTAAAATTATAATTGAAAATTATTCCGTGGGATCTAGGCTTATTGAAAAGTGGTTTATAGATAGAGGTGTATCCCCAAATACTGTTTTGAATTTTCAAACATTATTTGATGTCCGCAATGAGGGGAATGCTTCGGGTAGTATCTATAAACCAGATTTAATCATTAGTTCTATAGAGACCGGTTATTCACTAAGAATCGGTCCAAAGACAAAAACATATGAGACATATAATTATCGGAAAGAAACATATATGACAACTTACGACACGAGAATAATAAATAATGGTGCTTCAATATTTCTATCTGGAGGGGAATCCAATAAGATTGAATTAGAATACGAATATCATATAAAAAATGACGGCGACATAGCTTTTGTAGCGGAAGCATTAAAGGACCCGTCATCTATACAATATAGTTTGGTTACTCTTGATAACCTTGGAAAGGAGTATAAAATAATCGTGACAAATATTAAAGAAGAGAAACATTTTGGAATTAACTAGTCCTTTTCTATCCCCCTAAAATCTATCAAAACCGCCCCTGGTTTGCTAGCAAATGCTGATTTCGATATTACACTTGAAACTGACCTGCGGTCTCTATGCTTCTCATCCTGAGACAAGTTCTAACTTCGTCCAACATGTGGAGCAAATGAAAACCCCTCGAAAGAGGGTGTTTTTATTTGCTTCGTGAGCAAGGTATTTGAATACCTTGCGTGGTAGGGAGCGAAAAGGTTCTCCCATGTTTTTGAATTATTCTCATAATGAAAAAATGGGAAACCTATACTGTTCTCGTAGAGAAAGATTCCCTACCCACGGAGCCGACAAAAAGACCGTATAAATCAATGGTCTTTTTTGGTACCTATGTTGGTGGTTAGAACCTCTTGCTTTATTTTAAGAATCTATGATATAATACCTATATCACTATGAAAGAGACCCTTGTGTAGATTCGTCTACACCGGGGGCTTTTTCTTTTAGGATAATATTATTTTGTTAGAAAACTTATGATAATGTTCATTTAAGAAAGTAATTTCTATATTCTTATTTCTAAGCAAGAATGAACACTTCTTTTTATCAGGTGCAATGATTTGATTTATAGACTTTTTCTCCTTTAAAAATTCTACCAGACATCCAAAATCCCCATCACCAGTAATTAGAATACAGGATGAAAAATTCCTCTCATAAAAATCCGAGGTAGCTTTTAACACTAATTCAGCATCACAATTTCCTTTTACCTTCTCTCCAATAGAAACAGTTTGCTTAAAAATTAAAATATAACCACAACTCTGTAAATGTTCATAAAATTTTACTCTTTCTGGCACTAGACCGATAAACAAATACACATTTGTTGGATTGTATTTCTGGCGAAGCCAACCTCTGAATTTTTTATAATCAATTTCAAAACCAAGTTCTTTGGCTGAGCGATATAAATTATTACCATCAATGTAGATATTTACTTTATTCACTTTTAGAGTATATCATATAATTATTAATATACGGCCAATTATATAAGAAACAGGTTCTAACGTCCTCTAGCCACTGGAGCCCTGTATATATTTTGTATATTTGATATACTTTCTTAATGAATGAAGAACAAAAAATAAAAAAAGAGATTATCCGTATTGGTGCACATTTAAATGAATTAATAACAATTTTTGATTCGGCTGGTAATTTATTACACAAAGTTGTCAGGCCACTAATGATTGAGTTCTATTTACGTGATGTGATACAAATTATTGTCGGTGCAACAATACTAGCTATTCCTATTTCCTTTACAGAGGAGGTCTGGAATTTCGGCACAAGCTTGCCAAACATAAAATTCATTTACCTATCTGCAATGTCAGTATTGTTTATCTGTTTATTTGTCTATCATAATTTTTACAAAGAACATATAAAAACACATTATGGAGAATTTATTAAACGTGTAATTTCAATTTATATCTTGTCCTTATTGGTTTCTGGAATAATATTATTTCTTATTGACCAAGCTCCAGCTGGAATAAACTGGATAATTACATTTAAAAGAATGATAATAGTTGCTTTTCCAGCGTCAATGAGTGCCGCAGTGGCGGATATGATTAAGTAAACTCTTTTTCCTCCACAAAACAGTTTCGAACTTTTAGTTTATTTTTATGCTATAATTTAAGAATGAATAAAGCACTAATAATATTATTGGCGGTAATTGTGATCATTATTTTAGGAGGAATTTCTCTAGGTATTTTATACTCACATTTACCAGGACATAACCCTCCGGTTGAATTAAATAATAAACAGCAGGTTGAAAAACTATTAGTTCAAAAATTTAATCAACCACTTTACAATAATGAGATGAACATTCAGAAAGAGAATGATAATTATATTGTAGGACAAGCAAGTGTTGGTGAGGGGGGAATTTTAGTTATGGCGGCCAAAGTTAATAAGATTTGGGAGTTGGTTTATACCGGTAATGCTTTTGCTGATTGTTATGAATTGCATAAATATAGTTTCCCTTCGGAATTTTTACCAGAGTATTGTGATTAATAAATTTTTAATCTTTATGTTATAATAAACTAAAGGCCGAAAATTATTAATTAGTTTAGCTTATAAAACCATGAAAATATTTAGAACATGGACATTTAAGTGGTGGGAAATGGGTATGATAAAAGTTAGTCTACTTTCTTTAGGTATTTTACTAGCGTTATATTTTTATGATTATCTTATCGGTCTTAAGTGGCTTTGGTGGATATTATTTGTTCTAACGGTGATCTATTTTATTCCTAAAGTTTTTAAGAAGGAGGCGGTGGTTTAGGGTCTTACTTTAAAAATAGGTTTGAGCTCCCCCTCCTGGGAGTGACAGACTATCATTAGTGACCTGTATATATCGTGAATATTTTGCTATACTTCTTAAGTTGGTTTTTATAATTTAATTAAATTTTATGATAAAAGGAATTACTGCTGGTGCATTTGATTTATTACATGCTGGTCATGTCTTAATGCTTAAAGAAGCTAAAGAGCAATGCGATTATCTTATCGTCGCCCTGCAGACTGATCCAACGATTGACCGCCCAGAAAAAAATAAGCCAACACAAACGTTAGAGGAAAGAGAAATACAACTTTTGGGTTGCCGATATGTTGATGAAATAGTCATGTATAATACTGAAGCTGAACTCTATGATTTATTAGCAAAAATCAAGCCAGACATAAGAATAATTGGTGCGGATTGGAAAGGAAAAAAATTTACTGGTTATGACTTACCAATAAAAATTTACCATAATTCACGAGAACATCATTATTCTTCCTCAGAATTACGTGAAAGAATCAAAAAGATGTAGACTAGTTTTTATATTAAAGATTCTATTTTTTTATAGGTAAGCGGAGAAAAAAAGTTGAACCCTTATTAATACCGGCTGATTCAGCCCAAAGCTTACCTTTATGATGAGAAACGATTTTCTTAGCCGTATATAAACCAAGACCTAATCCTTCAGCGTCCATCAATTTAGCATTTTGAGCTCGGAAAAAATGACCAAAAAGTCTATGACTATCTAAAAAATTCAAACCGATACCAGTATCTTTAATTTTTAATGCTAAAGCTTTGTCACTCTCTTCAAAAGAAACCGTTATAGAGCCTTTCTTGGGTGTATATTTTATAGCATTATCAACCAACATATCTACTACAAATTGAATTTTGTTTTTATCAATTATTACTGGTGCCAGCTCCTTAGCTGAAAGAATAGAAAAATTAATACCTTTATTTTGTATTGCCACTGAATATTTATTATAAGAATTTTCAATAATTTCCAATAGGGATACTTCTTGAAAGACATACTCAACGTGCTTATCAAACTTGGCAAAACCTATCAAGAGATCGACGATCTCCATCAAACGATCATTGGCCTTATGCATTTCATTTAACAAATTCCCTTTTTCAATCAAGGTTAGATCTTTTTGTAACATTTCTGTTGCCCAACGGATTCCCACCAATGGAGTTTTAAATTTATGAGTAACGATAGCCATAAAACGGCTTTGAATTTTATTATTCTCAATCTCTCGAAGAATAAAAGACAGAATAATCAAAAATACCAAAGCTAAAGAAATAAGTGGAATTACACTGTCATTTAAAGCACTAAAGAAGACGGAGTTCTTAAAGAAATTAATTCCGATTAGAAAAAATAATATTAAAATTACAAAAAGGACAAACAATGAGGTGCTGCTTTTTTTCATATTAAGTTAAATTATACTATAAGAATGTTTTTTATGCTATACTTTAGCTATTATTAACTAATATAAAAAATATATGGGATTCTTTGATGGTTGGTTTGGTGGTTCTAATAAACCACGTGTGACCGATAAGGAGTTTAAAAAAGTGAGAGGAGAGATGATGAATCAGGGTTTTAGTAAATTGCAGAGAGATCGAGCAGAAGCAATTTTTAAACCAGATTTATATGAAACACCAACTACTGCTCATAAACGAGGATTAGAGGAGGGTGAAATTGATGCTCGTATCCGCTGGATGAGAGAAAATAAAAGCAAACATAACTTTAGCAATAATCAAATTGATAAAATCGAAGCAGATCTTAAAAAAAGATTGTAAAAATTAAGAATTTAAAACTTTTACAGTATCTTGAGCAATTTGCTCCATTTCGTCAGTTTTTACAACTAAAACCTTAACCTTTGATTCTAAGGTGCTAATTTCGGCTTCTATTCCTTCTGATTTATCATTTTCAATTTTATTTAAATCAAGACCTAAAAATCGTAAATTAGAGCAAATTCGTTCACGCATAATGAATGACCTTTCCCCCACCGTTCCAGCAAAAATCAATAAATCTAGACCCCCCAAAATTATTATGGCAGAACCAATATGTTTTTGTAATCGATGAACATAGATCTCCAAAGCCAAAGCTGAATCTTTATCTCCATCCTTTTCAAACTTTAGCAACTCACGAATATCAGAACTTTTGCCAGACAAACCTAATAAACCACATTTATTATTAAAATATTCACCCAATTTTCGGGTATTAAGACCCAATTCTTCCTGCAAATAGATAGCAGCACCAGGATCAATATCTCCTACCCTAGTCGCCATTACCAGACCATCCAAGGGCGTAAAACCCATTGAGGTATCCATACTTTTACCATCTTTAACCGCCGTTATACTGGCTCCGCCACCCAAATGACAAACAACAGTTTTGGTTGGTAATTTTCCTAATTTCTTTTCAACTTGAGAAATCACTGACTGTATTGATAAACCATGATAACCAAATTTCTGTAGGCCAAGTTTACGGCTATCGGAAATTGGAACAGCATAATACTTAGCCTTGGTCGGTAAATCGTGATGAAAAGCACTATCAGACACGCCAATAATTTTGGTCTTATCAAAAATCTTCCCTAATAACTTTATTTCCTCCAAGGCCGGACCTAAATGTAGTGGTACCTTTTTGACTGCCTTTTTAGCTAACTTCAAATATTCCTTATCAATAACTCTGTGAGCCAAAAAATATTCACCTGGAGCAACAATACGAATACCAATAGCCCCGATATCTTTAGTTGAAGAAATTATTTTCTTTTCAATCAAAGAATCTATCAGACGATATAAAGCTCGTTCAAAAACTCTCTCAGATACGGGTGTCTTCTGACTTATTTCCTCATAGATTTCGGTTACTATATAACCACCTTCCCCGCCCGCCGGAGAAGCAGGTTCCATTTCAAAATGCGCATGATAAATCTTTTTTCCTTCTTCATATAAAGCATATTTCTTTGACGCACTGCCGGTATTTACAATTAGTATTTTCATATATTTTACATTACTCTCCCCACTGCCAATTTAAAATTTCTTCGGGATCATCGCCAACCTGAAGAATATATTCTTTATGTTCCTTAATTTTATTGCGGTATTTAAGAACCAATTGATTAGCTTTTTCTTGATCTACTACTCCAACTTTTGCTACTTTTTCAATCGCTTCAATAAATAAATTATAGCGATCAGTCTTATTGCGAATATGAATATCTAATGGTGTTGTGGTAGATCCACTTTCCATATAACCATGAATGGTAATTCGCCCTAATTCATTTACGAAACGGAATAAGGTCTGCTCCAAAGTATCAGGGTAGCCATGAAAGTTAAAGATGACTGGTTTATCCTTGGTAAAATACTTCTCAAAATCTTCTTCGCTAATCTGATTTTCGTGACCGACAGTATTCGGTGATAATTCTAAAACATTCACAAAACGAGATTTTACTTCTGGCGCTTCTTTTTTCAATAAATCAATAGCGGCTAAAGCTTCTTTCACCAGATACTGTCCGCAAGCGGCAAAAACTACATCAGGATTAGTTTGACTAGCAAAGTCCCAAATCGAAATACCGTCCTCCACTTCTCGCTTAGCTTCAATTGGTGATAACCAAATTGGTTCAATAGTTTTTTCCGAGACAATAACGTTTATCTCATTTTTAGAAGCCAAACATTTTGCGGCAACTAAAACAGCTTCATTAGCATCCGCTGGAAAATAAATATTAATAAAATCATGATTTTTTTGTAACATGCTGTCAATAAAACCTGGGTTCTGATGTGAAAAACCATTATGCTCCTGACGCCAGCCAGTAGAACTTAAAATGTAATTAAAAGATGGAACATCTCCACGCCATTCAGTCTCTCGAGCCACTTTCAAAAATTTACTATATTGATCGGCCATACTGGAGACAATCGGAATAAAGGCTTCATAAGAAGAAAAGAAGGCAAAACGACCAGTTAAAATATAACCTTGAGCTAAGCCCTGTAAAGAATTTTCTGATAACATTTCAATAATTCGGCCGTCCCGTGACATATCTTTGTCCCAATCTTCCAATTTACCAACAAAAGCACGGGTAGTCTCTTTAAACATATCCTGCAAACGATTAGAATAAGTTTCATCAGGAGAGAAAAGACGAAAATTTCTTTGTATCTGATTTAGTTTAACCACTTCGGCCAAATATTCACCAATTCTCTTCATCGCGCCAGTTGGAATAGTACCAGCTTGATCAATTTTTATTTCAAAATTATTAATATCAGGTAAAATCAAATCACGGCTTTTATCCCCCTTCTTAATCCCTAAAGCTTTCTGATTATTCCCCATACATAAATCGACTGATGGTACATTATCTAAAATATCTTTAATAAAACCGGTCTGAGAATCAAATAATTCTTCAAATTTATATGATCTCAACCATTTTTCTACCATTTTTAACTGACTTTTATTAGTTTTGGTTTCCTTACCAACTACTTGGTGAGATAAACAATTACCTTCGATTTTGTCTCCGCTTCCTTCAATCTTAAAACCTTTCAAGTATTTTGGTCCTGTCCAACCCTTTGGTGTTTTTACAATAATCATGGGAAAACGAAAATAATCTTCTAACTTTCTATGAGGATTTTCGCGCGCTTCTTTTTGAATTTTTCTAATAATAGAATAGGCATTGTCCAAAGCTTTAACCATTTTTTCATAAACCTTATCACCCTTACCTTCTACAATGATTGGTTCATAACCATAACCCTTAAATAAAGATTTCAAATCGGTATTTTTCATCCGGCCAAAAATTGTTGGGCCAGAAATTTTATAACCATTTAAATGTAAAATTGGTAAAACAGCACCATTAGTGGCCGGATCAACAAATTTAGATAGATGCCAAGCGGTGGCGAGAGAAGCTGTCTCCGCCTCACCGTCACCCACCAAACAAGCAATGATCAAATCTGGATTATCCAAAACAGCACCGTAGGAAGTTGATAAAGAATATCCTAATTCTCCTCCTTCCAAAATCACACCCGGTGTCATTGGACTGGAGTGGCTAGGAAAACCATAAGGCCAACTAAAATTTCGTGTAATATAAGCAATACCTTTTTCATCCAATTGAGCTTCGGGATAATATTTACCCAGAGAACCTTCCAAGAAAACGTTAGATTGAATGGCAGGAAAGCCGTGACCAGGACCAAGCACAAACATCATCTGAGCTTTAGTTTTAATAATCAAATTATTCAAACAAGCGTAAACAAAGTTAATACCCGGACAAGTCCCCCAGTGACCAAGCAAACGGGATTTAATGTGATCAAAAGTTAACTTATCTTTTAATAAAAAATTATCTTGTAAATAAATTTGCCCAACTGATAAATAATTCGCGGCTCGCACGAACTTCTTTATTTTTTCTATTTCATTGTTCATGCGTGCAATTATATCATAATGTGCTATAATTTGCCTAGGCGCCTAGGCGCTTTTATAATTATAACGAAATGGAAATACGAAATATTGCAATTATCGCCCACGTGGACCATGGGAAGACGACCTTGACTGATGCCTTGATGAAACAATGCGGTATGTCAGAGGAAGGGGCTACCATGGATGTTAACGCTCTAGAACAAGAACGTGGCATTACTATATATTCAAAAAACACCTCGGTCTTTTATAAAGATACCAAAATAAATATTGTCGATACGCCCGGTCACGCCGATTTCGGCTCAGAAGTGGAGCGAGTTTTACGTTCTATTGATACTGTCCTTTTAGTTGTGGATGCTCAGGAAGGTCCAATGCCTCAAACTCGTTTTGTCTTAAAAAAATCTTTGGAACTTGGTCTAAAACCGATTGTAGTAATAAATAAGATTGATAAAAATGCCGCCCGACCACTTTGGGCCCATGAAGCGGTCTTGGAACTTTTTATGGAACTCGGGGCTAATAATGAACAATTAGACTTCCCTACTATTTATGCTATTGGCCGAAAAGGAGTAGCCATGAAAAATCCGACTGATGAACAAAAAGATTTAACACCTTTATTAGATTTAATTTTAGAAAAAGTAAAACCTGCTTCCACTGAAGTGGAATTAAATCAACCATTAACTGCCCAGATATTTAACTTAGGTTATGATAATTTTATGGGCCGACTGGGTATTGCTAGAATTTATAAAGGAACATTAAAAACCGGCCAGAAAATTTTTTCTAAAACTCATGATGGTATTTCTCGACCATTTAAAATTACTAAACTTTTTACTTTTGAAGGTGTTAAGAGAAAAGAAGCGACAGAGGCGCCAGCTGGTGATATTGTGCTTTTCGCTGGTCTAGATGATGCTTATATTGGTGAAACTATTTGTGAAGATGAAAAACAACAGAGCTTACCGGCTATTAATATTGATGAGCCAACTATTTCCTTAAATTTTTTGGTTAATGATTCTCCCTTTGCTGGTCGTGAAGGCAAATTTGTCACTGGCCGCCAAATTCGTGAACGCCTAGAACGCGAATTAGAAATGAATGTTGGTTTAAAAATAGAATTTACTGCCGATACAATGAGAGTTTATGGCCGAGGAGAACTTCATGTTGCAATTTTAATTGAAAATATGCGACGTGAAGGTTTTGAATTACAAGTGTCTCAACCACAAGCGATTATTCGCGAAGAAAATGGAATAAAAACAGAACCTTTTGAAGAATTGACAATTGATGTCCCCGAAGGATATTCTGGAACGGTGATTGAAAAATTGGGAAAACGTCGAGCTTTGATGCAAGACATGAAAAAACATGGCGATCAAGTTCGAATTATTTTTACTATTCCGACCCGTGGGTTATTAGGTTATAAAAATCAATTTATCATGGATACGCGAGGTGAAGGAATTATTTGTAGTCGCTTTATTGGTTTCCAAGATTATGCTGGTGAAATTCAAAAACAAGAATTTGGTTCTATGATTTCTATGATTACGGGCAAAGCCGTCGCTTTCGCTCTCTGGAATTTACAAGAACGAGGCGTTTTATATATTGAACCAGGGACGGAAATTTATGAAGGAATGATTATCGGCAATGTGACCAAGGGTGAAGATATGGAAGTAAATCCAATCAAAGGAAAAAATCTAACCAATGTGCGTAAGACCAGTTCCGATGAAGCGATTTATCTGACGCCGGCCACACCGATTGATATTGAAAAAGGTTTGGAGGTTATGGCTGAAGATGAATATTTAGAAATTACACCGACTTCAGCTCGTCTCCGTAAAAGACTACTTACAAAAATTGACCGCAACCGCGCGGTCAGAAAAAAAGAATAAAAATTAATGGCCTCGGGGAAAAGTCTTTTCCCCGAGGCCACGGTTGTTTGCCCTCCTCT
Source organism: uncultured Candidatus Saccharibacteria bacterium (assembly GCA_964485905.1). GTDB lineage: Bacteria > Patescibacteriota > Minisyncoccia > Phycocordibacterales > GWA1-40-21 > CAIJXO01. The sequence continues at coordinate 11,400 of CAZAJY010000008.1, forward strand.
TATCTCAGTTCATTCCCTTTGCATCAAACAGAACGAGATGCAGTCTAGCCATGGGAACCACGGCCAGCGGAGAATATGAAGTATACTCGATAATCACTTCTCCGTTTCTTCGCCACAGAATAGGAAAAGCTTTGACTCCCCCTTTCATTGCTGGACCAAGGCCAGCAATACTCACTGGAATGTTTTCTTTCCATCCCTTTTCCCTGGCCCTCCTACTTGCCAGATCCAACACCTCATCGAATGAGCATTTGCGAAAACGATCTAGGGTAGGGAAACCTGCCGGTCTCGTCTTGAATTTATCAATCACCTCCAAGAGCTCGCCGTATGTACGACCTTCGTCTTCAGCCACCACGAAAGCGAGCGGTGAACCGCAGTTCGGGCACCTTCCCGCCGTTAGATGGGCCCAGTTCACGTTAGAATGGGCTAACTTTGGCGGCAGTCGGACTTCGCATCCGCCGTCGTTTCCTGACGGAGGTACGTCTTCCAACTTTACCGATGTTCCGAACAGCTTGAACCCCTCGATCTGATTTCTGTGCATCATCCTCCCCCACAACTATTCCCGTTTTAACTAACCGACCGACCCGATGGAAGCGACTACAGAACATATCCCCCTTTCAAATGACGACCCTGACCACCATGATCAAGATCAAGAACAACTCAGTCTGAAAATAACCTTACCATAATAAAATAAAAAAGCAAGCTTTCGCCTGCTTTTTTACCCGTCCATCTTTCGATAGACTTTTGGAATTTCTTAGATTAGTATCTTGATCCACCACCGCGGTTATCAAAATTTCGTCTTGGAGGTCGCTCAGCGAGAGGCTTAGCCTCGTTCACTGTCAACTTTCGTCCTTCAACATCAGCTCCGTTCATTTTTTCTATAGCCGCTTCTGCTTCCGCATCATTGACCATACTAACGAATCCGAAACCTCTGGATCGTCCAGTCATCTTATCAACAATAACATTAGCTGATTCCACTTCACCTAAAGGGGCGAAAGCCTCTTTTAATGAAGCATCAGTAGTATTGTAAGACAAGTTACCGACGTATAATTTCTTTGCCATTTAAATTTGCTTTGAAATATTTTTTATTAATTTTATCTATAGAAGCGACCTATAAAAACATCTACGACCAGAAGAGTATAGCACAACCGCCCCGGTTCGCAAAGCCTCACCACACCGCCTTGACTAAGGCGGGGAAAGGGGACTTTTATTTTACCTTCGTAACTCATCCTCGATTTTTATTAACACCCTATTCAAATTATTTTTTATTTCACTATTCCAAAATCTAATAACTGTAATACCCAAACTCTCAAAATAGTTTGTTCTTTCTTGATCTGCTTCTTTATTATCTAAATGTTGACCGCCGTCTAGTTCAATAATTAATCTTTTTAATGGACAGAAAAAATCAGCAATAAAACGGTCAATACTATGTTGGCGACGGAATTTGTAACCCCATTTATTATTCTTTAAGACACTCCATAAAATTATTTCCTCTTCAGTCATCTCACTTCTTAAGGATTTTCTAATTGGTCGTAAGTATTTAGTATTATGGATATGAGTCATCACGATATAATAACACACCACTTCCCCTTTCCCCGCCTTAGTCAAGGCGGGGTGGACATTCTGATGGACGGGGCGGTTGTATTTTTCAAATTCTGTATTAAATGCTACAATACTCCCATGGCTGAAAAGGACCAAAAAACCAATAAATTGAGCACCGAGGCCTATAAGGGAGTGCGGGATTTTTACCCTGAAGATATGGCTGTCCAAAACTATATTTTTAGCATATTTAAAAAAGTCTGCGAAAGTTACGGCTATAGTCAATACGATGCTTCGGTCTTAGAACCCGCCGATTTATATCGGGCGAAAAGTGGTGAAGAAATAGTTAATGAACAAACTTATACCTTTACTGATCGGGGTGATCGCGAAGTCACTTTACGACCAGAAATGACCCCGACCGTTGCGCGCATGGTAGCCGGCCGAAAACAAGAATTATCCTTCCCTCTTCGTTGGTATTCCATTCCTAATCTTTTTCGTTATGAAAAACCACAAAAAGGACGCTTGCGCGAACATTGGCAATTAAATGTGGATTTATTCGGCGTCGCCGATACTTCAGCGGAAGTGGAGGTAATTTCTCTGGCCTATATGATTATGAAAGAAATCGGCCTGAAAGATGGTGATTTTCAAATCCGTCTAAACAGCCGAAAGATAATGAATTTTATCTTAAATGATTTAATGTCTTTGGATGAAATTACTACTGGAAAAATCTGCAAATTAATTGATAAAAAAAATAAATTAGAATCTAAAGATTTTAATTTGGGAATCAAGGAATTACTAAATAGTAAAAGCGCAGAATTCCTAACGCTATTAAACTCACAAAATTTTGAAGAATTTATTTCCCGTCTACCTAAAACCTTAGAGGTAGCAGAAAAAGTAGACGAAATTAAAAATGTAATATCCCAATTAGAAAAACTCGGTATTACTAATGTAATTTTCGACCAGACTCTGATGCGTGGTTTTGATTATTATACTGGTATTGTGTTTGAAGTTTATGATAATAATCCAGCTAATCGCCGATCGGTTTTTGGTGGTGGACGCTATGATGATCTATTATCAATCTTTGGTGGTGATAAAATCCCCGCTTTCGGTTTTGGTACTGGTGATGTGATTATTCGTGATATCTTGGAAACTTATAATAAATTGCCAGAATATAAGTCAAAAACTGATTTATATATTTGTACCTTAGGCAAAGATTATCAAGACTATGCCAATGAATTAGCTCAAAGATTACGAGAAAGTGATGTTAATGTCGCTGTTAATTTAACAGAAAAGAAAATTGGTGATCAAATTAAATCAGCTGATAAACAAAAAATTCCCTATATTATTTGTATTGGAGAAGATGAAATAAAAACAGAAAAATTTAAATTAAAAAATTTAAAAACTGGTGAGGAGCTTGTGGAAGAAATTGATCAAATTATCAAAGTTTTACGAAAGAAACTAATCTAATTTTGAGTCGCGTAGGACCCACCCGTACTCGGGAAGGGTAAAGCGCGAAAAATTTGATTAGTTTCTGAAGTAGATAAATATAATATGAAAAAAATAATTTTTGATATTGAAACCGATGGCATAATTACGAATGTCGGAGGAAAAGAAGTATTTCCTAATATTTATGTGGTCTGTATTTATGATTCTGAGACAGAAAAATATTCTAGTTATACGCAAGAACAATTAAAAGACCTTTGGCCGATTTTAGAAAAAGCCGATTTGTTAATTGGCTACAATAATGACGGATTTGATACGCCGATCCTTAACCGCTATTATTCCGGTGATTTAAGTAAAATTGCCAGTGTCGATATATTATCAGAAATAAAAAAGTCTCTTGGTTATCGTATTAAACTTGATTCTGTTGCCGAAGCGACTTTGGGCCGAAAGAAAACCGGTCACGGCTTGGAAGCAATGGAATGGTGGAAACAGGGTCGCTATGATGATGTAATCAAATATTGTATTGAAGATGTTCGCATTACTAAAGATATTTATGATTATGCTTTGAAAAATGGAATTTTAAAATATAAAGACGTCGGTATCAGTAAAGATATTAAGCTAGATACGTCCCGATGGGAGCAAAAACCCAATTCCGCCATTACGCATACCTTATTTGGTTAAAATCACCTAACTGGCCATTTCTCCAATATCTCCTCCTGTAATTTCATCCCATTCCCCCACTTCAACATTCCCAGATACGAAGCGGTAGTTTCTTCTTTTTGGCTTTCTTCTAATCTTTTAAACATTCTCAATTTTGTCGTTGTCCTTAATACTCGGTGATAAGGAAAATGCACCCAACCCAAAAAATCTATTCCTGACGCTAGGGTTTTTAGAAAGATTTTATTGGGGTGAATAGTAAGTTTTAGTTTGTCTTGAAGAAAATTAGTGATAAAAGGAACGACATTTTCTAATTCTTCTCTTTTCTGTGAGAAAAACACAAAATCATCAGCATATCGAATGTAATATTTCATTTTTAATTTATGCTTCACAAATTGATCAAATTCATTTAAGTAAATATTGACTAAAAGTTGAGAAGTCAGATTTCCCAAGGGTAGTCCTTTGTAAATCACGCCACTGGAGAAACTTTTGATAATTGTGCGAAGTAAAATTAAAACGTTAGTATCTTTAATATTTTTCTTTAAAATTTCAAATAAAATTTGTTGATCAATGGAGTCAAAACATTTCTTAATATCACCTTTAAGAATCCAAATGGTTTTAGTGTGATTAAAGGATGCTTTTTTACCAAATTCTGCAAAACGCAATATGGCTCGATGTGTACCTTTACCTAGACGACAAGAATATGAATCAGAAATGAATTTATTATCAAAAAAGGGATAGAGAATTCGATAAACGGCCGATGTAAGACTCGGTCTCTGACTGTGGCTTTGTGAATATCTCTTTTCTTTGGTTCAAAAACATTAAACTTTTCATATTGATCATGAATGTAAGTTTTATTTTTTAAATCATTATGCAAACTAATTAAATTATCCATCAACTTCAATTTGAATTCTGGCACACCAATTTTACTATTTTTTCCTGACAAAAATTCCTTCCAGGCAAGTAGCAAGTTTTCTAGAGATATGATATGGTTATATTTATGAATAAGTTGAATTTTGAACATAAAAAAGAAAAACTTAAAATCACCCCCCCCCCGCAAGTTTTGCAACCAAAACTTGCACCAGTCATTATTAAGTTAAAAGATAGTTATAATATCTGGCAGAAATATCTAGCAATTTTCCCTAAAGCCAATAGATTTACACTCGGTTCAAAAACAGACGATATATTTTTGAATACAATAGAATACTGTTATTTAGCCAGTTATGCAAACATAAATGAAAGACCTCTCCTATTAGACCGAGGAATCGCTCGTCTAGACTTACTCAAACTTCTGATCCAACTGGCTTGGGAAATCCATGCTCTTACCACAAATAATTATATAACCATTTCTCAATCTCTTTCCGAAGCGGGCCAACAGCTTGGTGGTTGGAAGAAATCTCTTCCACAAAAAACTCCCGAGAATATTTCTCGAGAGAAAAATAAATAGTGGCGAACACCGAGGAAACGACAGTAGTCATTCCACTCATTGTCGTAGTAGTTCAGGTTCGCATTCCGCTCGTCACTGGACCTATTGAGGTAACCGACTTGCCGATTGCCGTCGAGCTGAGCGACCAAACTTGTGAAAAATAGCATCCGTAGCGTTTTCCTTTGAATACTCGTAGGCACGCATGAGTCTTCGTGATCTTAATCATCACCCACTATTTTTCACCAACTGTCTTTTTTTTATTTCATTACTTATAAAACACTCTTTGAGAAACCGGAGTCGCTCAAATTCTCATTTTATAGGTTGCGATCACATTACCCGCAACCATAGTCGCAGATTTTTCATGTGACTATTACACTTTAGCAAATTAAAAGCACCCCCACAACCGAAGTTGTGGAGGTGCCGAGATCCAAGAGCCCAAGATTCCCAAAGTCCAAGGACCCGAGAAACCAAGGGGACAAGATCAGATACGAACACCGAGGAAACGACAGCAGACACGCCACTCAAGGCCGTCGTAGCCCAGGTCCGCATCCCGCCCGCCACTGGACCCACGGAGGTCACCGACCGGCCGACGGCCGTCGAGCCGAGCGACCAAACCGAGAGCGATGATGGGATACTTCCGCTGTTCTTTGGGGTTTTTCTCCCCATAAGCCAGCAGTTCCTTCATCGTCGCTGGACGGAAACCTTCCGCCTTCATCTTGGCGACATTGTCATCTGACTCCGTCGTCTTGTTGAAGTGGAATACTCCGAACTCTACTTTCCGCTGGCCTTTCTCGTCCGAGGGGAAGTTGGCATCCGTGATGTTGTCATTCTTCCAGTCGTACTTCCCAGCCATGAGAGAGTCCGCGATGGAGCGGTCGTAGTTCACAACCTGCTTGGTGGTGGAGGTGAGGAAGCTTACAACTTCCGTAACCGTTTTGACCACGTCAGCAAGAATCTGTCGGACCCTATCTGGCCCACCCAGTTTCTTCACCAAGGCGTTCAACTGCCCCATTGTCAATTCTGCCGCAGCAAACTCCGTGCTCATCCCTGTCTCCTTGTGCTAATTTGCACTTTGGATTTTCCTCTTATCCGAGGAGGAGCTTGACCATTCTTAGTCATAGCTAGAAAATTCCCAAGAATTGAGAACCTTTTAGCTATGACCAACTACACTTATTAAAGTTCAATCTGATGCTAGTATACACCCAAACACATTTTTTGTCAAGTTGTTTTTTTCTTGGTTATATATATAATGTATTTATCTTAGGGTTCTTCCATAGAACTTTAAGGGTATTACATCCAAGGGCAACCCTCCGCAAGGAGGGTTGCTTTTTTATTTATTTTTATTTTCAATTCTCCTTTTTAATTCCTTGCCCCAAATATCTTCCTTCTCTTTTAATATGTCTGTGTAGCCATCGGCCCCGGTTCTTAATTCCTGCGAAATATTATTTTCTGATGAGTAAATATAAACTTTTTTATTTTTATTTCTTAAATAATTTACTAGGGCTAGAAAATCTGAATCACCGGTAAATAAAATGGATATGTCATATTTATCAGAAAAATGAATGGCATCGATTGTTATTTCTACATCCATATTTCCTTTTTCTCTCACTGATTCGCCAAATTCATCTGTCACACTTATTCTTTTCAGCTTCTTTTTTATCACTTCAAAACTTAATCCTTTCTTTAAATATATGAAAAATTTGTGCTTATTTTCCAAATTATAATTCCTGGTGCCATTTGCAGGATAAGCGGTGTAATAAAATACTTTTACAAAAGTCCCGTTATATTTCTTTTTAATGTAAGCGACGACCTTTTGATAATCAAGAAATCTGCCCTTAGCTTTTTGTGCTTGCCATAAATTTGAGGCATCTATAAAAACATAAATCTTATTTCCTTTATTCACAACAGATATTCTAGCATAATTTTCTATACAAATTAAAAGCACCCCCACAACCGAAGTTGTGGAGGTGCCGAGATCCAAGAGCCCAAGATTCCCAAAGTCCAAGGACCCGAGAAACCAAGGGGACAAGATCAGATACGAACACCGAGGAAACGACAGCAGACACGCCACTCAAGGCCGTCGTAGCCCAGGTCCGCATCCCGCCCGCCACTGGACCCACGGAGGTCACCGACCGGCCGACGGCCGTCGAGCCGAGCGACCAAACCGAGAGCGATGATGGGATACTTCCGCTGTTCTTTGGGGTTTTTCTCCCCATAAGCCAGCAGTTCCTTCATCGTCGCTGGACGGAAACCTTCCGCCTTCATCTTGGCGACATTGTCATCTGACTCCGTCGTCTTGTTGAAGTGGAATACTCCGAACTCTACTTTCCGCTGGCCTTTCTCGTCCGAGGGGAAGTTGGCATCCGTGATGTTGTCATTCTTCCAGTCGTACTTCCCAGCCATGAGAGAGTCCGCGATGGAGCGGTCGTAGTTCACAACCTGCTTGGTGGTGGAGGTGAGGAAGGAGACAATCTGAATGGATATCTCCGCCACACCTTGTATGATCTTCATCAGGATGCTTTCATCCCCACCAGCCGCCGCCACTAGTTTGTTAAAGATTACTTCCTCATGACCTCGTTTCAGTTCACCGTACTTCATGACTATCTCCTTTCGGCTTTTTACCGATTGGTTTCTCGCTGCCCGCGAGATAAGGGGCTTTGGTCATTCGCCATAGCTTTTAATATATTATTTTAATTAACACACTAAAAGCTACGGCGAATTTTCGCATTTCTTAGATTTTTTAAAGTACTTTTATCTATTTGTAAGTATAGCATACTTTGTCTAAAAAAGCAAGCTTTTTTGCGGGTTGTCAAATAAAATTATAAAATATCCTTATTTAAGAACATATTTCTCTTTTCCCCTCCGAATAAAGCGTGCGGAGCGCTTCCATCAAATCCCCACCTTAGTCAAGGCGGGGTGTCCATTCTGATGGACGGGGCGGTTGTGTTAATGGGCTAGGGGGTGGTCGGGTTAATTCCTCATAATATCCCGTAATTTACAAAATTCACAATTTTTGTCCTCGCATTTTTTGTTCCAAAAATCTAAAGTGGCGATTTGAGTAGCCGTCTTTCCGATTAAATCTAAAACTTCTTTTTCATCTTCTGCCGTAATCTCAAAACTCTCTTTTTTATAATTCCCCTTATCATCTGGTTCAATAAAATCTAATTCTCCAGTTTGCATTTGATATTTACCTTTTTCATATTTATCTAATAAAATCTTATAAAATACTAGTTGTCGTTTGTAATTACCGTCACTAGATTTAGTTTTTCCTTCAATCTGATTTCGTGATAATGGTTTCCTCGTTTTATAATCTACCACATTAACGGTGCCATCGTCTTTAATTTCAATCTTATCCAACTGACCCTTTAATAAAATCTTATCTTCATTTCCAACTTTTTCTTTCAAATCAGCATAGACTCCCACGATACTAAATTCATTTATAAGGGAACGGCTCCAAGTGCTTTTATAGTTATCATAATAACCGCTTAGAGCTTCCCGCCCTTTCTTCAAAGTTTCTTCATAATCATTCTGATTAAGAGACTGTTTAATTAGATATTTTTCAAATAAATCCAATAATTCTTTCTGACCCAAGTCCTGTTCCTCCTTATACTTATCAAAAAAATGTTTCAATGTATTATGTACCGCCGTCCCATAGGCCTGATGTTTAGATTGAACTTGTGGTAAACGGACCAAATTACTGAAAAAATATTGCCAAGGACAGGTCAAATAATTATTCAGAGCCGTCACCGACAAACCCTGCTCAAAAAATAAGTTCTTTAAATATTCTTTATCTTTCAAATCCCTAGGCTGAGCTTTGGATTCAGTAAAGTCGTCAGCTCGAGAGGTTTCATATTTCTGTTCTAAATCTTTGGTCTCCTTTATTTGTAAATGAATCGGATCAATCTCCCCTAAAAACTGCGAAGGCAAAAGAGCCTTACCCTCCTCTGACAATTTGGCCTGAGTCAAGATAACGGCTTTTTTAGCCCGAGTTATGGCAACATAAAATAGACGCCTCTCATCATCAATCGCCTCATAATTCAAGATATCGGAACCTGAAATTGGTAATTTGAACTTCCGCATTTCCCGTTTATTACCCCAATGTCCATCGACCAGATTAATGACATAAACATAATCAAATTCCAAACCCTTACTTTTATGAGCGGTCATTAAATGAACCGCCCTTTCAGCCAAAGTCTTACCTCGCGTGCGAATGACAATATTATGTTTCTCTAAGATATCCAAATAATTTATAAAATCATCCAGGCGATAATTTTTATGACTACCAACTAATTCTTTCAACTGACTTAATAATTTGTCCAGTTTGGCGATTTTATCAATAGATTCGCTACTCTGTAAAATATGTTTAATAAAATTAGATTCACAAATAAATATATCAAAGAAATTCAAAAGATCACTGTTCTTTGCTTGCTTGCCCCAATGATTTATTTTTTCATATATAACAGAAAAATTTTTATCATTATGAATCGCTTCTAAAATAGATATTTTTTCTTCTTTTGCTTTAGCGATCATTTTATAAATATCTAGGTAGGAAAGATCCCAATAATCAATAAATAAAGTTCTGGACAAAATTTCACTATTACCCAAGTCATTGATGGCTCGCATAGATAAAATCAATTTAGAAATATCATTATCTGAGAAAAGCTCTTGATCAGATTCAATGGAAAAAGGCACGCCTAATTTTTCTAGGGCTCTAGCAATAGCCCCGGCATCTTTATTCTCTCGATAAATAACAGTGATCTCGCCGGGATTTACGCCCGCAGCGATTCGAGCCTGAATATTTTCCGCCAAAAATCGATTTTCATTTCTAGCAATTTCAAAAGAATATAAATCTAGCAAAATATTCGGCTGAACCGATTGGGCCTTGAGGGTAATTTGTTTTCCAGAATTTTGAGAATTTTTCCCAATCAAAGAATGAGCGGCGTCCAAAATAGATTGGGAGGAACGATAATTATCTTCCAATTCAATTAAAACTGCCGATGGATAAAGTTTTTTAAAATATAAAAAGTTTTCCAATGACGCCCCCTGAAAACGAAAAATTGCTTGCTTTTCATCCCCGACAATAAAAATATTGGGATTTTTATGAAAACCAGAAATCAATTCCAAAATTTTATTTTGCGAATTATTAGCGTCTTGATGTTCGTCGGCTAAAACATACTGATACTTCTCCTGCAATTGCAATAATAAATCTTTATTATGCTCCAAGGCCTTAATTACTTCCAAAATCATATCCTGATAATCATAAAGTTTTTTCTTCTCCAACGCCTGCTCATATTTAGCATAGATTTTCTGCAATTCCTGATTCTTGGCATTACTCTTCTCCAAATCTTTATATTTCCCCTTCATCTCGCCCTGATATTTACCTTTATCATGATATAAATCGGGAATCAATTCAAAATCTGCTGATTGTTTTTTCAAAATCTTGGCTAATGCAATAGAATCAATATTTTCCTGTTTTAAATTATTAATTTCACTGATTAAGGAACGAACATAATGATAGGTATCGCCATAGGGTTTTAAAATTTCTAATTTCGTCTGATCAATAATTTCTTCCAGAATTTTAATTTGATCAATATCAGTAATATTTTGCGAACTAATTATACGAGGAAATTCTTCGGGATAATTTTTGATAATATCATTACAAAAACCATGAAAAGTATAAATGTTCACCTTATAGGCAGCACTACCAATAATATCGGCCAGCTTTTTACGCATAGAATAGACGCCGGATTCGGTAAAGGTCAGTGCCAAAATACTATCAGGACTGGTATCCGTCTTTTTTAAAATATTAGCGATGCGCAAGGTCAAAATGGAGGTTTTCCCAGTGCCCGGCCCCGCCACCACCATCACCGGCCCCTCAATAGCGTCTACCGCTTCCTTTTGCTTCTTATTTAATTGTTTATATCGTTCCTCAAAAGTCATCTGTCTATTTTAGCACGGAACACAACCTCACCCCAGCCCTCCCCTTAACTAATGGGAGGGGAAAGAAAGAGCTCCTTCCCCCATTAGATAAGGAAGGATTGAGGGAGATTGAATTTATATGCTATACTATCTCCATGTTTAAACCATTTGCACAAAGAGATAGTAAGAAGATGAAAGAAGTCCTTATGAGTCCAGAAATTGCTGGACCGGATGTACATTATTATATGATTCGTGGTGGAAAAGAGAAAACTAATATTACGGTCTGGGAATGTGGAGTAGTTGGTAAAGAATACATAAAAACTTATGGGCATTATCATATTGGTGATATTTCCGAAACTTATTCCATATTGCAAGGTGAAGGAATATTATTATTACAAAAAAGAAAAGTTGGGGCTGATGGGAAACTAATTGATGATGAAATAGAAAGTTTTGAGGCAAAAAAAGTCAAAGCGGGTGATAAAATTTTTATCCAACCAGAAACGGGACATTTGATTGTAAATACCGGCGAGATTTGGTTGGTCACTTCCGATGACAGTCCGGTTTATCCTGATGATATTGATCCAGTCGGCCTACCCGGCCATGCTGATTATGAAGCCGTAAAAAAGATGGGTGGTTTTGCCTATTTCGTTGTAGAAAAAGACGGCTTCCCTATCCTTATTAAAAATCCTAAATATAAAATAGTACCAGAAGCTTCTATAGCTTAACTTCTATTTCATGATCTTTACCATCATTGATTAAATTAATAATATTGGATGATAAAAGCTCACCATCTACTCTAATTTTTTTATTGATAATTTGATCTAAATTCATAACTCGAATATTATATTTCGTATCTTTATAAGTATAGACAACAGAAAACTCTGGCCACTCTTTGGGAATACATGGATTGATTTCCATTTTGTCCCCTTTAATTTTTAAACCCAAAAGACTTTCCAAAATCGTGCAATACATTATTCCAGCCGAACCAGTATACCAGGTCCAACCGCCACGACCGGCTTCCGCCGGCTTGGCATAAATATCCGAAGCCACGGCATAAGGCTCCACTTGATATAAATCAACTTTATCCTTATCAGCCGATCGTTTAATTGGATTCACACTATCAATGATGCGCATTAAAGAAACAGGGTCTTTTAATTTAGCAAAAGCCTGAGCGGCCCACAGAGTGGCATGATTATATTGGGCACCATTTTCTCTCACTCCCGCCGGATAGTCCCGAATATAACCCGGATCTAAAGGTGACTCTTTTACCGCTGGTGACAATAATAGTAATAAATCATCTTGCCATAGATGCTTAGATACTGACTGCATCGCTTGCTTACTGCGATCGGCCCGAGCGGCCCCAGATAAGACCGACCAGGATTGAGAAATGGAATCAATTTTAAATTCTCGATTGGAACGCGAGCCTAAAGGTGAACTACTGTCAAAGAAAGCTCGCTTATACCAACGTCCGTCCCAAGCTTTTTTCTCCAAAGAATTTTTCAAATCATGGGCGGTTTTTTCATAACATTTAACTCTTTCATGATCATTCCGACTTTCAATCAATGGTATAAATTTATAAATCACATAATATAAGAACCAACCTAGCCAGACACTTTCGCCCAAACCTTTTTCCCCTACTTTATTTAAACCATCATTCCAATCACCATTACCAATCAAAGGCAAACCATTTTGACCAAAGACAAAAGTTTTTTCAATGGCACGCAGACAATGGTCATACAAATCATATTTTTCCACACTGGATTCTGGCACACCGGCCCAATTAGGATTATTGATGAAATCTAATAACGGCGCTTTCATCAAAGATTCTTTTTCATCCAGAATTTTTACATCGCCAGTAGCTTCGACATAAAAACTAGTCACATAGGGCAACCACAGCTGATGGTCAGAAAAAGCGGTACGAACACCAAAAGAATTGTGCTCGTGCCACCAATTCTGGGCGTCACCTTCCAAGAATTGATGTCGGCTAGCCTTTAGAATGATTTCTTTGGTCATGGCCGGTTTGGTCCAAACCAAAGCCATAGCGTCCTGTAATTGATCACGAAAACCATAGGCACCCGATGGTTGATAATAACCAGTGCGGGCCAGCAGACGGGAAGAAATCAACTGATACAAAAGTCGGCTATTGAATAAAATATTCAAAGATTCATCGGGAGTTTTAATTTGAATTTTATTCAGACAATCAAGCCAATTATTTTTAACAGCCTTTAGGGCTGACTCACAATGTGCTGAGTCACGGTATTTTTTTACCAAATTTCGAATAGTATCCAGAGAATTATTACCACCCAGTAGAACAATAATAGACTTTTCTTCACCAGGCGATAATTCAAAGAAAGTCTGAGCGGCGACACAATGGTCCACATCAGATTGAATCACATTAGATAGTTTAACTTGGTGTAAAGCCCCAGGATTAGAAATATCTCCACCCTTGCCCAAAAAAGCATCTCGATCATTGGTCACCAAACCTTGACCACCATTAAAGTCAATAAAGACGGTAGTTTTCTTGAAGGATTCACTATATATATTCTTAATAAAAATAGATCCTGTTTCATCATCAACCGTCGTCTTTAAATAATCTTTATTATCTTCTCGATTAGCTCCACCGACCGACATTTCAAAAAATCCAGTTAGTGATAATTTTTTAACTAACTTAGTCGTATTTTTAAGTTTAAATTTGATGATTTTAACTGTCTCTTCGGACGGCACATAAGCTAACATTGTCTGATCAATTCCCCGACTACGATGCTCAATTTGACTGTAACCCAGACCATGAGTAATAGTATATGTGTGCTGGCTCTTTATTGGCAATGGCGTCGGTGTCCAGAATTCACCGGTATCCTCATCACGCAAATAAAAGACTTCGCTACTACGATCAATTAAGGGGTCATCCAAACGCTTAGTCAGACGATTATCATAACTATCAAATAACCAGGTGTAAGAAGACCCTCCATCGGTCATAATAAAACCGATATCTTGATTAGCAATAATATTAACCCAGGGTCGAGGTGGATAAAGACCCTGACGATAATTAACGTTAAGCATATAGGCTCGGCCTTCATCGGTAAAACCACCCAATTGATTAAAGAAACTCAAATGATTAAGATTAGGATAAATGTCCCGACCGGAAGAAGGAATTTTCTTTTTACCGGTCAAATAAGTCACGGGCGAACGTGAACCGGAAGCTGACAAATCATTAATCTGTTGTTCAATGGTCCCCTCCTGACTATCAATTATTACCTTAGATAAAGTCAGAAGATTTTCCACATCCTCTTTGACCATATGCGAAGTCCGTAGATGGAAGACTCCACCCTGAGAATTTTTTCCGCCCGGCGACTGATTATAACGGATAAGAAAATCAACTTCATCTTCAAAAGATTTAATATAACTTGAAGGATATTCATTTAACAAAACCAAGTCATAGGCTACACCCTTATACTGTAAATAGCGGTGGCCCAAAAGCATATTTTTAATCAGAGCCAAATCATTCATATCATAAAAGCGAACGATCAAAATCGGCCGATCACCAGACAAACCTAAACGCCACAGAGATTGAACGGCCGCGGCTTCACCAACAATGTTCAAATTCTTAACCATTGGAGCGTAGTGTGGCGATAGGAGTCGAGAAGCCAAAGTCTGATAATTCAAAGCCTGTTCCCGAGACAAACCCAGGCTATTCACCACCTCATGACCCTGTTGATCAGATTTCTTTATCGCCTGCTGAACAATTTTATGATTGGAATATTTCTTTAAATTTTTCAAAATTTCCTCTCGGGAATGACCAAAAACATTCACATAGGTTAAAGTAGCCGTTTCATTATATTTTAATTCCAACTGACTTTGGAAACAGAAGATTGGATCAAAATTATAACCCAAAGCGGATTTATTCTTACCTGAACCAGGTAAAACCATCGCTGGTTCACGCCGTGATCCACCCCGAGAAAAGAACTGCTGACGATCGGCCGTGTGAATAGATTGAATGTTATTAGAGGAAGAAGTGAAGAGACAATGGGCAAAATATAAACTCTTTCCCCGATTAATTTTATCTGGCCGAATATAAACTAGAGCATTTTGTTTAGACCAGTACTCAGATTTTGTAAATAATTTCTCAAAAGCAGTATGGTGTAAATCTTCATTACCTTGAGATAAAGCGACCTCACCATAACTAGTAATTTTAAGATTTTTTTTATCCTTACCATGATTAGTCAAGGTTAAAGATCGAAATTCTACTTCGCTATCTGGAGCTACGGCCACCGTTAAGGAACTTTCGATTTCATTATGAATTTTATTATAATGGGCTCGGTTTTCAAAATATTCAATCTTATTTTTACCCAAAGATATTCCAGTCGGCTGTGTCGTTGGTGACCAGACAATCTTTTTCACTGAATCAAATAAATAAATAAATTGACCCCAAGGTTCAATCACTGGATCTTCTCGAAATCGAGTCAAATTCAAATTTGCCACCCGGCTGCCACCAGCCCCAGTATTACTGATATTAACGGCATAAGAACCATTGGAAATAAATGCTCGTCGTGGATAAGAAGTATAAAGAGGAATAAATTGTTTAACTTCCCGATCATCGGTTCCAGTCGCTAAATATTCCGTTGGCAAACGTTCAATATTTTTTACTGGCCGTGATGGGATGGAAGATGGCATTTTTTCCTCAAACAAAGTATCCAAAGCTTCCACTCTTGGGTCTTTAATAAATAATTTATGCATTCGATCCCGATTAATTTGATTATTAAGTGCCTGCAAAGAAAAACCCTGATGATGGGCGTAGTATATTTTTACAGGGAAACCAGGCTGATTATCATTTTGATCTTTCAAACGTGAACTAAAGTCAATAGCATCATAAAAACCGTAACGACTTAATAAATTCAATTTAATCAAGCGTCGTAAGTTACTAAGAGCCAACTTGGGCTTAAACGCCAAGGACATAATGGTGGTATAGGGAGCAACCACCAAAAAATTTTTCAAATCACGTTTAAAACCCAAATCAGGATGACCAAAAATCTGATATTGATAATTATTATTCAAATCCAAAGCTGAATAGGCGGACTCACCCATACCCCAAGGGACATGATATTTCCGACCATATTTAATGTGGCCAGTAATCGCTGATCGAGCCGTTTGCCCCAGTAAAGATTCCGGATGGGCTTTAAAGAAAATCAGGGAGGTTAAATATTCAAATAATGAACCGCCCCAGGAGGACAAGAGGACATTATTCATATCCAGACGCACAAGTTTACGCGCCAAATAGAACCAGTGCTTAACAGGCACGTCGTTTTTTAAAATAGCCAAAAAACTAATAGCATTAGCTTCCGACGCCAAAAAATCATAATAGGAATTATCAATTTTATCGTAAGTAACATTATAACCAATATGAAACAAACCGCGTTCTTGATTATATAAGAAGGCAAAATCTGTTTCATTAAAAAACCCTTCAATTAAAGAAATAATTTCTTGATATTTCTTATGACAATCACGAGCTTGTTTTTCAGCCAACAAGATATCTGCTTTAACCTGATGATACCAACGTTCAATATTTTCTTTTTCACTACTATCCAAAACTGCTGAGTGAAGTAAAGTAATCAAATTCAAACTTTCGATTTCCGACAGCCAATCATCAATCAGATCGGTTAAAGAAATTGGACGATCAAGCTCCAGAGAAATCTGTTTAAGAGCTTCAGCCAACAAATTATTCTTTTTTTCACTTCGCAGAATCGGCAAAGTTTGACGATTGTGACGATATGGCATTAATAAATTAAATTCATCTCTTTGTTGTTTAAGTAAAACATTAAAATGCTCCGTACTAGAATAAATACTGGAAATCAAACCCCTATTAAGACCTAGATTTAAATTACCAACAATTTTTTTTATCTTCTCATTACCCTCAGCTAAATCAGTAAAAATCTTATCAAAATAATCTAAAGACTCAACCGTCTCATTAATAAAACAATTATCTAATAAATATTTAGCTTCGGCACAGATCTGACGAGCTAACTTCCGATCAATTTTGGCTATATCTTTATTTTTAATAATTAAATTGGCATCCTCCAATAAAACGGTCAAAACATCAGCTAAGCCAGTCAAACTTTTGGTGGCAAAAATTGGCTGATGACAAATGTCCAAAATTCCCTGTTTAAAAGTCAATAAATTAATTAAAAGATTAGCACTATCAACGCTAGAAACATATTTAGGATTCAATGATTGTAAGGTTCGAATATCATACCAATTGTAAAAATGACCGCGATATCTTTCCATAGATTTTAAACTAGAAAAAGTCTCCGCCGTCCGCTCAGCTAAATTAGAAAAACTGATATAGCCGAGATCATAAGCCGATAAGTTAGATAATAAATGCAAACCAATATTGGTCGGTGAAGTGGCGGCTGGAGAATTAGTAACTGGTTCTTCCTGATAATGATCAGGAATAAGACGATTACCACCCCGCTGAGACAATTCCAAAAAGAATCGAGAAGAACGACAAGCAATTTGACGCAATAAATTCAAATCCTGAACCGAATATTGAATTTGCGGATCGTATCGACTAATTTGATAAGCAATAAAAGGCGATATAAACCAGAAGATTAAAGTTAAGTAGGCATAAAAACCATTATGATATTTTGGTAATAATAATAAGAAAATAATTGAAATAATTTGAGCTGGCAACATTAAATAAACAAATTCTCCTAAACTACCCTTCAAACTCTTAGCTACTTCGTGAGAATTTTGCCAACGTAATAAATATTTTCGACTAATTAACATTCTATAGGCTGAATCCCAAATAGCCCGAAAAGCAATAATTGCCTGATCTAAAAGAAAAATAAAACGATAGATAATTTGTACAAGCAAATCATCTAAATTACTAAAAATATTATCAATTTTCATAAACCAGGTCATTTCTTTTGGCCAATGAAATAATTGGAAAAAGAAAGAGATGATGAAAGATGACCCAATCGTCAATAGGATAAAAATCAACGCGAAACAATAGTGACTTGGAAAGAAAAAATAAGCGATAAGAAGAAACAGAATCATAAAAATCGGCAAAGTGCTACGACGTAAATTATCAAAAATCTTCCATTTATCACTTAAGGCAAAAATATTATTTTTGATTGAATTATATTTTAACCAACTGACAATCTGCCAATCACCCCTGATCCAACGATGCATTCTTAATATATATTCCTTATAACTTTCCGGAAAACCCTCAAATAGAAAAATATCTGTCGCAAAACCAACTCGTGTATAAAGACCCTCCAATAAATCATGACTCAAAACCTGATTCTCAGGAATTCGATCACCAATAGTCGCCTCCATCACATCCACATCGTAAATACCCTTACCAAAAAAGATACTATTATTAAATAAATCTTGATAAACATCGGCTGCTGGGCCGGTATAGGAGTCAATACCGATAGCTGAAGAAAATAGACGAGAAAAGGCTGTTGCTCGAGCTTGAGCAAATTTAGTCGTCATACGAGGTTGAATGATACCGTAACCACTCTTGACCCGACCAGAAATAGGATCCAAAACCGGACGATTCAATGGATGATCCAAACAACCAATTAATTTGATGGCTGAATCTTTTGGTAGACGAGTATCTTCGTCAATAGTCAAAATATATTTAATAAAAGGTAAATCCGTCGGTAAAGATTCAAAATAGGAAGTCTGTCTTTTATTACGCAAAAATAAATTAAATTCACGCAATTTTCCACGCTTTCTTTCCCAGCCCATAAAAGAATTCTCATGAGGATTCCAAATCCTACGACGGTGAAAAATATAGAATTTCTTTATAGCCGATGGATATTTTTCATTTAACTCTTCTATTCCCCTATTAATTTGCTCTACTAAATTCTGATCAGAAACTGTCGTCTCAGTTTGAGCATCTTTAAAATCCATCAGAAGGGCAAAGAAAACATTGTCAGCGCGATTACCCAAAAAATTAACCTCTAAACGATGTAATAATTCCCGACCAGATTTTTGATCACGGAACATTGATGGAATTACAACAAAAGTTGACTGTTGCGATGATACGCCAGAGGACAAATCCATACGAAACAAGGCCCGCACTGGAATAAGATAACTAATTAAAGTATTAATAATACTGATTGTGATATCCCAATTTAAAATAAAAGCCAGAGCAATCAAAATTGATACCGAAAACGCCTGGCCGAGGGTTGGTGGAAAAAAAAGAGCAAAGACTGATGTCAATACAATATCAATCACTAAAATCAAGGTTAAATAAAAACTAATCGCTCTTTTTAGAATAATTGCCCGTATTTTTTCCCAAATACTTTTTTGATAACCAATTTTTTTCTCTAATTCATCACGACCCTGACCCACCAAATAATAACCGACATGATTCTCGGCTCCAGCATCAACCGATGAGACTCCTGGCGTTCTTTGACATAAACGTAATGTCAATTTAGCAATTTCCGATTCATAAACCCCAGCCCGATCACTAATTTTAACCAATTCATTTCGATAAACATTCTGACTGGCCTGATCTAATAAACTATAAACGCCCGCAGGATCTTTTTTTAAAAGAGGATCCACAATATTAACTTCAACAACAAAATCATCCCAACGTGCCCGATTAATCCAACGCAAACTATTTATAGTATTAGCAATTTGAATGGAGATATCGTCTTGTCGGCGACTTTCAATTTCTGCCAAGTTAGAAATATTAATTCCCTGTTTAAGTAAGTTCAATTTTAACCACTTAACAATTGGTCTAGTATCAGGACCATATTGAGATAATTTTTGCAATAAATAAAAACCTAAATTAACCGGGATAACGCTATATTTATTTGCCAAATTAGAAGTTAATTTGACATAATCTCGTTCCTTAAGCTTCCCTCCCTTCTTAACAATTTGTTCAAACCAATATTCAGCTTCCTGAAATTCATTAAGAGACGCCATGGTTCGAAGCATAATGTCTTCAATATTTTCAATTAAAATGGTCTTGAGAAAAAAAGGAACGAAACTTAATTCTCGAATGGATAAACTGGCCTTAGTCTGATAGGCCTGCAAAAAAGAATAGAGGGTTTCCCGATCAATTTTATAATCAGTGCTCTTTAATAATTCCGCCAAAATCAGATATGCTCTAGGAATAAAGACATTGGATTTCTTTTCAATCTGAACTAATTTTCGAAAACCCCGATCAATGGTGCTATTGAGTATGTCGGCAACTGCCCCATCAACAATATAATAGTTGTCAAATAAATTTTCTACCTCATGAGTTAAATGTTTAAACCTTCTAATCTGACGAATTAATTTCTGATAAATATTACCGGTCTGTTTAATCCGCTCTCGCAGATTAATCAAAAAAGCCTTGGCCCGATCTGGTTTAGAAACAATTAAGATTTCTCCGCCTAACAAAAAAGCTTGTCGCCTGATTTTAGTCAAAATTACGCTGTCATCTTTTGTCTTCTTCATATAATACCTACTATTATAACAGATTTTTAACCTTTTGTGCTATAATAACAGACATTATAAAATGAATTTGGAAATATTAAAAAATAAAAAAATAATCGCCTTTGATGTTGATAGCACTTTAGCAAAAAGCCGTTGTCCTATTGATGAAGAAATGGCTGATTTATTAAGGCAACTCCTACAAGAAAAAAAAGTTGCCATTATTTCCGGTGGCTCTTTTGTTCATATTAAACGTCAGGTTTTGGATAAATTAAATCTACCGACCGAATTAAATAAGAATCTTATTCTATTACCAACCAATGGTGGTGGTTTTTATACCTTTAATGAAGAATGGACAGAAATTTCTGCCTATAAATTCACTTCTGAAGAGAAAAACCGGGTGATCAAAGCTATTGAGGAAGTAGATCAAGGTAATGAAGAATTAAGAAATAATAAAAGTTATGGCCGAGAAATTCAAGATCGTGATTCAGAAATAACCTATTCCGCCCTAGGTGAAGACGCCCCAATCGAAATTAAACATGCCTGGGATCCGGATTTCAAAAAGAGGATGGCCCTACAGTATGAATTGCTAAAAAAACTACCTGATTTTGAAGTCAAAATTGGTGGTACCACATCCATTGATATCACCCCAAAAGGAATGAATAAGGCCTATGGTATTCAAAAACTGATGGATTATTTTAAATTACAAAAAGAGGATATTCTCTTCTTCGGTGATGCTGTTTATGAAAATGGTAATGACTATCCTATCTTTTTAATGGATATTGATACCATCAAAGTCATCAACCCCGACGAGACCAAAGAGCGATTGATAAGATTGCTAAAAAATGATACCATCTAAGTATGTTAGACCTGCAAAATACGATAATTTGCGCCTTTCTTTTTGTTTCGCTTTTTTTTGAGGTTTTTCTTTTATTGACCTTCTTAGAAAACCGGCCGGCGCTAAAAAAGAAGACTGACAGTCAACCGATCTATTTCCCAACAGCGACAGTTATTGTCCCCTGCTTCAATGAAGAAACAAGCGTTTTTGGCACGGTTGAATCACTCTTGGCTTTAGATTATCCGGCAGATAAATTAAATATTATGATTGTGGATGATGGTAGCACCGATAATACCTGGAATTTAATTCAGAGATACAAAAACCATCCCTCTATTCAAATTTTTAGAAAAGAAAATGGCGGTAAACATACAGCCCTAAATTTTGCAATCAGTCGTTCCACCAGTGAAATTATTGGTTGTCTAGATGCCGACTCTTTTGTTAGTCCAAATGCACTGAAAGACATCGTGGCCTATTTTACTGATGAAAAAATTATGGCTGTAACACCAGCGATTAAAATCTATAGACCAGATAATATTTTACTGAAAATTCAAAAAGTAGAGCATGACTGGGGTATTTTCCTACGAAAAATGCTATCTTTTATTAATGCTCTCTATGTAACTCCAGGACCCTTTTCTTTCTTTCGTAAAGAAGTCTTTTCTAATCTCGGTCCCTATCGCTCGGCTCATAATACCGAGGATATGGAAATGGCCATGCGTCTGCAAAAACATAGTTATAAAATAGAAAATTGTCATACAGCATGTGTCTATACAGTAGCACCAAGTAAATTCTCTAAACTTTTTACCCAACGTCTACGTTGGACTTATGGTTTTCTAAAAAATGCCATTGATTATCGCGAATTATTTTTCAATAAACAACAAGGCAATTTAGGATTTTTTGTCTTGCCAGTTATGATAATCTCTACTTTTTCTACTCTCTGGATGGCTGGCTCTTTTTTAACTACTATTTTTCTTAAAACAAAAACTTGGCTAGGAAATTGGCAAGCAATTAATTTTGATTTTTCATTTTTATCGAGACTTCAACCAAACTTTAATTGGTTCTATCTAAGAACTGATGTCCTTACTTTTATTGCTATTCCTAGCCTAATTTTAATGATTGTTCTAATTTTAATTGGCCGAAAAATCTCTGAAGGAAAAATAAAATTGAGACTAGATCTATTATATTTCTTAATTTTTTATCCATTTATTTATCCTACATGGTTAGCCAAGTCAGTTTACAATGTCATTATTTCAAAGAAAACTACTTGGCGATAAATTATTAATATTATGCAAAATTTAAATTGGAAAAAATATCTTTTGGCATTATTAATTACTATTATCGTCTTTTTAACAGCTTTTGCTTTAAGTAATTTTCTAAATAATAGAAAAATCACCAATATAAAAGAGATTGAAGACAAAATCGCTATTGATATAATGTCCTCTGAAACGCAATATGATCTATTAGCAGAATCAGCATGTAAAGACTTATCTAATGATATCTTATCTAGAGAATTAAATGCTCTGGCTGAAAAACTAACCTATACAGAAGCAAATTTTGGCCAAAATAGCCCTGATCTATTAAGACTAAAGACTTATTATACCCTACTCCAAATCAAAGATTATTTATTAATGAAAAAAATTAGCTTAAAATGTAATACTAAACCAGTTTTTATTCTATACTTCTACTCTCTTAATTGTCCTGCCTGTGAACAACAAGGTTATGTTTTAACTTATCTGCGTGAACAATACCCTAATTTAAGGATCTACTCTTTTGACTATAATCTAGATAATCCCGCTTTGCGGACAATGATTTCTTTATACAAAATTGACACAACAACCCCGGCTATTGTAGTTAATGATACTGTCTACACTGGTCTAATTGATAAAGATAAATTAATCACAACCCTACCAGCATGGATGATAGCTACTTCTACAGCAACCACGACCAAGAGATAAAAATTTTATGGATGAA
>CAZAJY010000009.1:0-25947 GCA_964485905.1 uncultured Candidatus Saccharibacteria bacterium
GCTAAAGCGTAAGCGAAGCTTCTCATACCGAAGTATGGGGAAGCAACTGAAAAGGATTTCTTAGCAGTTATGTTTTCTAATTATTTTAAAGAGTAAATTAGAATTCTCTACTTGCACAAAATAGGGGAATCAATTGTCTAGGCCTGTCGCCCCCTAAAACATTTTATCGGATAAAATGTTTGGGCGAACAAATTTAAATTAGAAAATTTAAATTTGTTTTAGCCCAAAACCAATACCCAATGAAATGTGGTCAAACATGACCTATTTTATTTACATAATCTTTTAGGATTTTCTTCTTCTCTCTCGAACCCCAAAGACTTTTTAAAAACCTCTCTCGGTTAAATGCAGATGCTTTATCTTTAGATTCTTCTCGATAAATTAGAACTAGAGGTAGTCTATTTCTTGTTGCGATTACCTTACCTCGATTATGCTCTAATAACCTACGGTCTGGATCTTGTGTGCATCCAACATATAATCGATTATCCTTTTTGCTTAATAATATGTAAACAAAATAGGTCATATTTTCCTTATTCGTTTTTCAAAGTTCTTCTTATCTCTCTGTCTGTCTCTCTTTTCTTTATATTTTCTCTTTTATCGAAGCTCTTTTTTCCTTTAGCAATACCGATTTCCAGTTTGAGCTTCCTACCTGCATTATACACCGCAATAGCCACGATTGTCAAGCCCTTTTTGCTTTCAATATCGGCCAAGTGTTTTATTTCTTTTTTAGTCAGTAATAATTTGCGATTTCGTAGCTGGTCAAAATCGACTGGCGCATTCGCTATTTGATAGGCGGGAATATTAGATCCAATTAGGAAAGCTTCACTTCCTCGAATGGTCACATAGGCGCCTTCCAGAGACCCCTTTTTTTCTCTCACACTTTTTACTTCATAACCAAAAAGCTCAATCCCAGCGGTGAATTTTTCCGTGATTTCATAATTAAAATATGCTTTTTTATTTTGTATTAAACTTTCGCTCATGGGGTGATTCTAGCATAAAGTAGACACCTGACCAACCGCCCCGCCTCGCAGACTCGGCACCCCTCCTTAGCTCAGGAGGGGGTCTGAATCATACCCCCTCGCTCAGTTGAGGAGGGGTGGTGAGGCTCTGCGAACCGGGGCGGTTGCTTTATGAATTCATGCTAAAATAAATCAATGCCCACCAACATCCATAATAAAAAATATCTTCAAGATGCGAGGAAGGAATTAAGAAAAAACATCACACCCGAAGAACTGGCATTATGGTACCAGCTTAGAAATAACCGCTTTTACGGTTACAATTTTAAAAGACAACACAGTGCTGGTAATTTTATTATTGATTTTTACTGTCCTCTCAAAAAACTAGCGATTGAATTGGATGGTAGTCAACATCTAGATAATATAGAATATGATAAAGAGAGGACTGATTTTTTAGAAAGTTTAGGGATTAAGGTAATTAGATTTTGGAATGATGAGGTAAATAAAAATATGCACGGTGTCTTATTAAAAATAAAGGAGGAATTAGAAACTCAGACCCCCTCTCTCAGTTGAGGAGGGGTGGCTATTCTGATAGCTGGGGCGGTTGTCTTTGGGCGTGCTTTTTTATTAGCGATAAAAGACGGGTAGAGGTGGTGTTCCTCTACCCGTCGCAGTTACGCGTTTCTCACTCACAACTGGCGAGTTCAATCAGTCGCTGTCCCTCGTCTGGTTCAAACTCCAGATTTGGACCACTGACCTGGCGAACTTCAAGGACTCCTTCTTTGGGTTCGAACTTGATTATCCGCCAGTCTTTCTCGCAGGTGCTGACTGACAACCGGGTTGTCATGTTGGTGAAGATGCAGGCACAAGCGTGGCCGACATATTCAAACAAGGTGCTATCCTTGATACCGCACTGAAAGTGTTCAGTCAGTCCGCTCAAGGTGTGAATGATGACAAGTAACTGTCCGTCGTATCTCTGATGAAGGGTGTTCATAACTCTCCTTTCTTAGTGTGCTATTCCTTATTCATCTTATACTTATAAAAATAAAAATACAATCACTTTATTTTTCCGTAATTTATGTTATTATCTTTCTATGCCAATACTAAATAAAAAAGGGTTAAATCAGCCATTAAGAAAAGGTGGTAAGGGGGGTCGGGGAAGGATGCCGAAGTTTTTTGGTCGTGGATCATTATTTTCCAATATCATAAATATAGTTTTAATTTTATTGATTATCGTATCTCTTTACTCTATGATCAGTGGTGGCGATAAGGCATCAGAAAATATTGCTATTTCGCAATTAGCATCTGATATTTCCGCTGGTTTAGTACAGGAAATAAAAGTAAACGGTAATGATTTGACAATTATTTATAATAAGACTGGTACTAGTACCGAAGGAATTATAAAAGAATCTAAAAAAGAAGAAGGCACCGCTCTGACTGATACCTTAACTAATTATGAGGTGGCTCAAGATAAATTATCGGCGGTTAAAATTGAAATCAAGGCTGAAGGCGGTTTTGGTTACTGGTTAATGATCTTGGGACCATTTTTAATTCCACTTATTTTTATTGCTTTTTTTATTTGGTTTTTAACTCGACAGGTAAAAGGAGCGGGGATGCAAGCTTTCTCTTTTGGCCAAAGTAAGGCGCGAATGAGTTTACCAAATGATAAGACACAAAAAATTACTTTTAAGGACGTTGCTGGAGCAAAAGAGGCAAAAGAGGAATTATCTGAAGTAGTAGATTTCCTTAAAAATCCTAAAAAGTTTCTAGAAATTGGTGCACGAATACCAAAGGGTATTCTTTTGATGGGAGCACCAGGAACGGGTAAAACACTTTTGGCTCGAGCCGTAGCGGGAGAAGCCAGCGTTGCCTTCTTCTCTATCTCTGGTTCAGAGTTCGTGGAAATGTTTGTCGGTGTTGGTGCTAGCCGTGTGCGTGATTTATTTAAAATGGCTAAACAGATGGCGCCGGCAATTATTTTTGTAGATGAAATTGATGCGGTCGGGCGCGTCCGTGGCGCTGGTATGGGTGGTGGTAATGATGAGCGTGAGCAAACCTTGAACCAAATTTTGGTAGAAATGGATGGTTTTGAGCCCAATGAAAAAGTGATTGTCATGGCCGCTACTAATCGACCAGATGTTCTGGATCCAGCCTTACTTCGACCGGGACGTTTTGATCGCCGGGTGGTGATTGATTTGCCCGATCGAGCTGATCGCGAAGCTATTTTACAGGTACACGCTAAAGAAAAACCATTTGGTGAAGATGTAAATCTAAAAGTAATTGCCGAAAGAACGCCAGGTTTTTCTGGAGCGGATTTATATTCTTTAATGAATGAAGGCGCAATTTTAGCGGCACGAGAAAATCGTACAAAAATTGCCCAGTTTGATTTGATTCGTTCCATTGAAAAAGTCATGATGGGTCCAGAAAGAAAAAGTCATTTGCTTTCTAAGAAAGAAAAAGAACTTACTGCCTATCATGAAGCTGGCCATGCTATTGTCTCTTCGGTTTTACCATTTGCCGATCCAGTGCATAAAATCTCAATCATTTCTCGTGGGCGTGCCGCCGGTTACACTTTAAAATTACCTTTGGAAGATAGAAAATTACAAAGTAAAAAAGAATTTTTGGATGATATCGCTGTATCTTTGGGTGGTTATGTAACTGAAAAATTAATTTATAATGATATTACTACGGGGCCATCAAATGATTTGCAAGTCTCCACGGCCTTAGCTCGGGAAATGGTGACGAAATATGGTATGTCCGATAAATTAGGGCCAATTGCTTTAGAGGGTGAGGGTGGCCGAGCGATGTTTGGTAAAGGGGTGGAGGATAATGAACATTCCGAAAAGGTTTCCGCCCAAATTGATAGCGAAGTGGCTGAGATTATGGAAAATGCTCGAGCAAAAGCTTTGGATATTATTACGACTCATCGCAAAGCCCTAGATGCTGTCGCGCAAAGATTAATTGAAACGGAAACTATTGAACGCGATGATTTTGAAAAAATAATTCTCGCCCACGGTATTATTCCCAAAAAGAAATTAGATATTGAGCATCAGGCTTAAAATAGAAATTATCTATGGACAGAAAAAAAGCTATCGCCTTTGCAATAAAGATTTTTCCTTTTGCTTTGAACATTGCTATCATTGATTTTCTTATTCCGATTAAATATGACACTATATTAGATCGCCTACCATTGCTTGGTTTGCTTGTGACAGTAGCCTGGGTGGCCTCAAATTTTCTGGATTTTATTGTTGGTTATTTAACCGATCATGTTGGTGTTCGAAAGATTTTGCAATCGGGCGTGATTGTTTGTCTCGCCGGTTCATTACTTTTTGCTATTTCTGACAATATTACGGTGATGACAATTGGTGTATTCCTTTGGGGTTTGAGTTATATCATAATGACTGTGCCATCAGATGCCTATGTTTTGTCAGAATTTTCTAAACCCTATCGTGGCTCGGCCTATGGTTGGTTATATTTTTCTCAAAATATTGGTTATGCTATCGCGCCGTTACTGGCCTATTTCTTTATAATTAAATTTGGCATGAACATTTCCATTTTAATTGCTGCTTTGATTGCCGTTATTTCTTTCCCCCTTTTCTCGGATGTGAAAAGCCATAGTAAAAAGATGAGCTTATTTTCTGGTCTTAAACACGCTATTTTTGAAAAGAATATGCTAAAAGAGATTTTAGAAGATTTAGGCAAAATGAAATTTCGTCAGTACTCTCTCCTTTTTAACGTTTTTATTTCTAGTGTTTGGTTTATTGTTGTCTTAATTGGCTCACCTCTTTTATTTTTTCACGCAGATAGTGATCTTTTCCACGGAGCTCTTTTGTCTTTCTTTTTTATGTTACCTCTTGCTCTAGTTGTGATACCTTATGGCCGACTAGCAAACTCACAAAGCAGAAGAAGAAAAATGATAGTCTTTGGTTTATTGACGGGAGCGGTTTCTTTAATAATCTTTTATTTTATTCAAAATCTTTATTTCCTTTTTGTTTCAGCTTCTATAACCACCATTTTAATCTATTTAGGTTGGTCAGCTAGCGAAGTAGAAGTTTCCGAGCATTTACCGGAAGGGGAGAAAGCGGAATACATGGGAATTTATGCCTCGGCTCGTGATTGGGGTTATGATTTAGCCCCTTTATTCTATGGTTTACTGGCTTCCATTAATCTTAAATTACCTTTCCTAGTGGTTGGTTTTCTTATTTTATTGGCAGGAATCATTTCAATTTTTGCTCAGCGTACAGATCATAAGATAATTAAACCTACCTCCCCGGTAGTGAATTAGAAGCATTTAAACTATAGTTGTCTTATTTATTTGAACTGATATAATGTAGTTATATCAACTATTAATCCAAGGTTCAATAAAATGGCACGTATAAAAGATAAATCAAAGGTAATAAAACTAAGAAAGAAGGGAATGAGTTACAGCCAAATCAAAGCTGAGCTCGGTATTAGTAAAAGCACTTTGAGTGGGTGGCTAAATAATATGCCATTATCAGAAAAGAGGATAAGAGAGTTAAGGGATTTTAGCCCTATGAGAATAGAAAGATGTAGAAATACTAAGATGAAGAAACGTCAGTCTCGTTTGGATTCTGTATACGCAGTGGTGTTAAAAGACATAGGAAAATTATCAACAAGAGATTTATTTTTAGCTGGTCTATTTCTTTACTGGGGTGAAGGAACAAAAGTTAATAAATATTCTACAGCTTTTACAAATACCGACCCGGTGATGGTCAAATTTTTTATAAAATGGGTAACGACATGCTTTGATATCAAGAAAACAGACTTAGATATACTCTTACATTTGTATGAAGATATGAACATAAAAAAAGCTACAAAATTCTGGTCAAAAGAATTAGACATACCATTGGACCAATTTAAAAAACCGTATATAAAAACATCAAAATTATCTGGTTTAACTTATAAAGGCGGATTTGGAAAGGGGACATGTAATGTGAGAATATCAGGTAGGGATTTAGCTGAATATATTAATCAAGCTTTAAAATATATAAGAGATAGTGTATAAAAGTGCGCGTTGAGGGACTCGAACCCCCGACCGAGCGAGTATAAGTCGCTTGCTCTACCAACTGAGCTAAACGCGCTCTTAGATATTAGCTCAAAAAAGCAGTTTTCGCAAACGAGGTGGTCTACTCAAAATGAATCTCGTCTTGTTTTCTGGACTGTAATTTTTGAATGAGAAGAGGGAATTTGGATAGAGTTTCGTCTTGTGATAACAGATATTCAGCTTCGGCGCGGGCGGCCTCAACCATTTTTAAATTACGGAGGGCTTCCATACCAATGTCAGAAATACCCCATTGTTTGTTGCCAGATAATTCGCCGGGTCCACGTAATTGCAAATCAAACTCCGCCAATTTAAAACCATCGGAAGAATTTTTGAAAGCTTTTAGTCTTTGAACGGTTTTGTCTGTCTTAGAATCTGCAAAAACATAGCAATAAGCTTGATCATTACTACGAATGACCCGTCCACGAAGTTGATGAAGTTGCGCCAGTCCAAATCTTTCTGCTCCTTCAATAATAATCACGGTCGCATTCGGTACATTTACACCAACTTCTACCACTGATGTTGCTGCAAGAATTTTTATTTCTCCTTTTTTAAATTGTTCCATTACATATTCTTTATCAGCTGGTAACATTTTACTATGAAGAATACCAACCTTATTTTTATATTCGGGAAAAATATCACGTTCTAGTCTTTCAGCTTCTTCTATCACAGATTTTGCAATCACCGCCATTTCTTTTGCTGGGTCTGGCACATCTATTCTAGGGCAAATTACATAAAGTTGTCGTCCAGCTTCCAATTCTTTTTTTATTTTTTCATAAGTATTTTCTCTTTCGGTTGGTAAAACAATTTCTGTGATAATTGGTTTTCTCCCAACTGGCATTTGATCAAGTAAAGTTAAATCCAAATCGCCGTAAATTGTGAGAGCTAAAGTGCGGGGAATCGGTGTTGCTGTCATTGAAAGAAGGTGGGGATTTAATTGATTTGGTTTTTTTGCTAATTTTTGTCTTTGAGCTGTTCCAAATCTATGTTGCTCATCAATAATTACATAAGCGAGATGTTTGAACTTTACTGATTTTTGAATAAGGGCATGTGTGCCAATTAAAATCGGTATCTCGCCATTCTCCACCCATTTTAATAATTGTGGTTTAGAAATATGTGTCCATTCTTTCGGATTAGTTTTAGAAGGAAATTTTCGACATTCTTTTCCGGTAATAAGTCCGATATTTACTCCGAGATAGGTAAAATATTGTATAAAACTTTCAAAATGTTGTTTGGCTAAAATTTCTGTTGGAGCCATATAAGCAGTTTGAAGGTGGCCGAAGTTCTGCCCTTTTGGTTGAGAAGTTATTATAGAATAAGCGGTTGTTGCCGCCACAGCTGTTTTTCCCGAACCCACATCACCCTCTAATAATCTAGACATAGCATGACCACTTCGGAAATCACCCATAATACTTTTTATGGCTTTATTTTGAGCTTCAGTCGCTTTGAATGGAAAACGCTCCACAAAGTTTATTATTTCGGCGGGAGTTTTTTCAATCACAAAAGTAGGTTCTTTTTGCCAGAGTAATCTATCCTTTTTTTTCTGGAGTTGAATAAAAAATACTTCTTCAAAAGCAAATCTTTTTCGGGCCGATAGGGCATGTTCTCTTTTTTGTGGCGCATGAATCCAGACGAGTGCCGTGGCTAATGTCGGGAGATTATAGGTTTTTAAAATATAATCGGGGATGGGGTCAGTAATAGTCTCTAAAATTTTTTCTTTGAAAACTTTTTGAATCGCGTGATAAATCCAATTAGAAGTTATACCCTGACTTTCGGGATATACTGGATAGAGTGAATGTGCCTCACCATCTTCGCCAAATAAAGAATCACCAACACCAGTTGGCAAATTAGTTACCACTTCTATTTTGGGATTCATCATACCCAAAATGTTTTTTCTTTCCGAGACTTTTCCTTCTACGCGGACTAGGGCACCATCATGAATCATTTTGGCAATATAAGGTTGATGAAACCAGATCGTCTTTATTTTTCCAGTTTCATCTTCAATATAACCTTCGGAAATTGGTGTCCGTTTAATCCAAGCTTTACCAGTTTTCAATCCAGAAATTTTTCCAAAGATAACCGCCGTTTCGCCAGCAATTAAACTCCCGATATTTTTCATTTCCGAAGTGTCACCATAGCGGGTCGGGAAATGATAGAGTAAATCTTCAATGGTTTTTAAACCGATTTTTTTAAGAGCTTTTTTCTGACCATCTTGCAATCTAAAATTTTTTTCAATCAAATCTTGGAGATTCATAATTGTAATCTTAGCATACCATTAAAATTTAGTAGAATTTTGAAAAAAAATATGTTAGATTATTAAAGTCGCCTATGGAGCCGTGTCAGAGTGGTCTAACGTACCTCTTTGCTAAAGAGGCAGGGAATAAAATCCCTCGCTGGTTCGAATCCAGCCGGCTCCGCATTTGATCATTTTTCTTCATATTTTATTTTACCCTTATTTTATAAGGGTTTTTTGGATATTGATTGAAGAAAATAGGAAAAAACGTCAAAAACGCTTGACTTTTAGGACGAAAGGTGCTATGCTTATATTAGGGTGGCATAGGAGCCCTTAAGTTTCCTTTGCGGGACTGGCAGACCAAGAAAGATTGTCCGCACGGTGGCGGAAAAGCAATCTTTCGTGCTACGAGACCCGATAACAACTATATACGGTTGGTATTGGGTCTCTTTTAATTTATGTGAAAAATCATTTCTATGCTATTATTTTTATATGAAAAATACAGTCACAATTATTTTACTTTTAATTATTATTGCTACTACTTTCTTTTATAGTATCTCAGCTTTCTTAGATTTTCGTCAGATAAGTGATTCTAATGTGCCAGAGCAAAACCTCTAATTTTATTTGTCTTAATGCCAACAGATTTTAAGGCGCGGAAAGCTTCGTTCATCGTGGCGCCAGTGGTAATAACATCATCTATTATGATATAAGAAGAATCTGGGAGGATTTTTATTTTTGGATTTATTGAAAAAGTGTTTATTAAATTTTTTAATCTTAATTTACGATTACTGACTCGCGCTTGGTGTGCCGTATCTACTTTCTTTACTAAAAAATCTTTTACCACGGTGAAAGTTTGACTATTTCTTTCTTGATCAATTTTTATTAATTCTTGGCAAATTAAAATACATTGATTAAAGCCTTTCTCTCTTGTGCGAGCAGGGGAAGCGGGGATCGGAATTAAAATTATATTTTTAAAATTATGAAAAGTTTCCAAATCACTTAATTCTTCCAAAATAAATTCATATAAAAGTAAACAGAAATCTCTAATTAATTTTTGATTCGCCCGATATTTAATTTCCCAAATCGCCTGGCGGCATAGTATTGTCTTATAATTAAAAATCGCCTTTATTTTGTTGGTGTCAAAGTCAAAATTTTCTGCTCTTGGAATATTCTCAAATAAACCATCAGGGCCAAGTTTTTCTAAAAGCTGAACCCGCCCCTCTTTTGGCATTAATAGATCAGTAATTTTTTCAAAGATTTTTTTAAACCAATTTTGCACTTCCATTAAGGTTCTGTTCTTCATTTCTAGATATGATATAATATTAAACATAAATAGTAAAAATTATGAGCTTATTAGATTCCTTTAAAAATATCTTTAATAGTGGCGATCAAAATAAAAGTGTCTTAGGAATTGATATTGGCCCATCTTCAATTAAGATTGTTCAGCTTAAACGGAAAAAAGGCCGAGCTATTTTGGAAACTTATGGAGAATTATCATTAGGCCCATATGCGAACTTAGAAGTTGGTCGGGCAACAAATTTAACGACCGATCAAATTGCTCAGGCCGTGATTGATGTTATACGCGAATCTAATGTGACAACTAATAAAAGTGGTATTTCTATTCCAATGGGTTCTAGTTTAGTATCTTTTATTAAATTACCAAAGGTGGAAGAAAAACAATTGGCTCAAATAATTCCATTGGAAGCGAGAAAATATATCCCCGTACCTATTTCAGAAGTTAGTTTAGATTATTTAGTTATTCCACGTAATGAAAATACAGTTTCTGAATATGAAAATAGCGAGATAAAGCCAGAAGAAAAAACAATTGATGTCCTCTTGGTAGTTATTCATAATGATGCCATGCAAAGGAATAAAGATATTACTAGAATTGCTAAATTGGAAACTTCTTTTTCAGAAATAGAAATCTTTGGTTCTATGCGGTCAGTGTTAGAACAGGGCACAGCGCCACAAATGATTATTGATTTTGGTTCCGGCTCAACAAAAGTTTATATTATTGAAAGAGGAATTTTACGCACCTCCCATTTAATTAGTCGTGGTTCACAGGATATTACTTTAGCGATTTCTCAATCTTTGGGTATTAGTGTTGATGAAGCCGAGAAGATGAAAAAAGAGCGGGGATTATTAAAGCAAGCTGGTGAGCAGATGGATATCAATGAAATTACTTCTTTAACCTTAGACTATATCTTTTCAGAAATTAGTCGTGTGCTTTTAAATTATCAGAAAAAGACAGAGCAGAATGTTAGTAAGATTTTTTTGACTGGTGGAGGGGTATTACTTAAGGGTCTTAAAGAGAAGGCTGAAGCTAGTTTTAATGTGCCAGTAGTTATGGCAGACCCTTTTTCTAAGGTAGAATATCCAGCTTTTTTGGAAACGGTTTTGAAACAGGCAGGCCCCTCTTTCGCCGTCGCCCTTGGCCTTGCCCTCCGCCGTCTTCAGGATATGGAATAGGCTAATTTTGGTAGCTTTTATTTTAGCTTAGTAGTATAATAAGTAAAGAATATGGAGGTAAAAATGCAAACATCTTTTATACCGAAGAAGCCGATTGTTGAAAGCCGGAGTAGTGGTTCTGGCATGAGTCTATTTCTCCTTCTCTCAATAATTTTTTTTATTGTTATCTTGGCTTTAGCTGGTGGTATTTGGTTATGGCGAGCATCTTTAATTAAACAAATTGAGAAAGATAAACAAGATTTAGTGGCGGCGAAAGAATCTTATGAAGAAGACACTATTAATCCTTTAATTAGATTAGATGATAGAATTAAAGTATCACAAGATCTCTTAGCAAAACATTTGGCGATTTCTCCAGTTTTTGAAATGTTAGAAAAAAATGTTTTACGTAATATACGATTGAAGACAATGAAATTCTCTTATGCCGGGAGTGATAAAATTAAAATTGATTTAACTGGCACTGCTTCAAGTTATGATGCTCTGTCTAAACAGTCAGATGCTTTTGGAAGTGAAAGTCTAAGAAAATTTATTTTAGGTCCCGTTATTTCTGATTTTAATCCCACAACTGATGGAAGTATTGCTTTTAATTTTACGGCTTCAATTGATCCTAAATTAGTATCCTATGAAAATATTACTTCTTCAATTGATCAATAATAAATAAAAAATGAATCTTATTACACCAATTATTTTAATAATCATTTCAATCGGAATCTTTTTCGGTTACATTGATCCTAATTATCGGGGAGAAAATTTGAGCGGGGATAATAGAAGTATTCAAAGTTTATTGGCAGAAGATAATGAGTATCAAGTTGCCCTAAATAATAGTAGTGAAATTCGTCGAAAGAGAGAGACTCTGGTTCAGACTAGAGGGGAAATTGATCCAGCAGACCTTTTAAAATTAGAAAAATTATTACCGGACAATGTTGATAATATTAAATTGGTAATTGATATGAATCAAATTGCTCAGAATCATAATTTAAGTTTAAAAAATATTAAATTAGATACTGGAACTAAAACCGATTCTAATAAATTAGGTCAGGATAATAGTAAATATGGCACGGTTGGTCTGTCTTTCTCAGTTAATTCTTCTTATAATAATTTTCAAAGTTTCCTATCTGATTTAGAGAAAAGTTTGCGCCTGGTTGATATTACTGATTTGTCAGTGACTGGTAATGAAACCGGAACTTATGATTTTTCTGTTGGTTTGAAGACATATTGGTTAAAATAAAAAAAATGACACAAAATATTAAACAAATAGTAATCACCATCGTAATAATAGTTATTGCTTTTGTCGGCTTTAAAATGTTCTTTTCTAATGATGAAGCAACTGGCGTTGCTTTAACGGCCGATCAAAATATTAATTCAGAATTTGTTGATGGTCAGACAATTTTAATTTTGCTTAATAAATTGAATAGGGTGACTTTAGATAATTCTATTTTTACTAATAAGATTTTTACTAGTCTAGTTAATTTTGAAAGACCGATTAGTGAACAAGCTATTGGCCGGCCAAATCCTTTTTTACCGATTGGAACTGATAGCGCCGTTCAGTCAACTATTTCAGCCACGACAACCAATCGGGAATAAAATTTTCATATGAGTATATTAGATATATTAGCCCAAAAGGAGATAATAAAAAGGGGTGATATTGGCCGAATTAAGACAGAGGCCGAATCGGCTGGTATTTCTTTGGAGCAAGTATTGATGAAAAGAGGTATAAACGAAGCGGCGATTTTAGATGCCAAGGGGAAATATTATAATATCCCCACTAGAGATTTGGAAGGTCAGCAAATTCCTTTTGCAGTTTTAAAAAATATCTCTGAAGACTCAGCTTTACATTATAGTTTTGTGCCAATTGGAGTTAAAGATAATTTACTGGAAGTAGGAATTGTAGATCCTGAAAATATTGAAGCACGAGATGCTTTGAATTTTATTGCCAGTAAGTTAAATATGCCTTTTAAGCTTTATTTAATTTCAATGTCAGATTTTGAAAAGGTTATTGATGATTATAAAGGGTTATCGGGTGAGGTGACAAAAGCCCTATCAGAACTAGAGACTGAATTATCTGATGATTTAGAAGACGTAACGATTAGTCCAGACGCTTCTGGTAGTAATCCTTTTGAGACAAAGATTGTAGAAGATGCACCAGTAACTAAAATTGTTGCCACTATGCTCCGTTACGCCACTGAGGGTAATGCTTCTGATATCCACATTGAGCATATGAAAGATAAGATTCGAATTCGTTTTAGAGTGGACGGTGTTTTAAATACCAGTTTACTTTTGCCGACAACAGTTCATTCGGCCGTAGTTGCTCGGATTAAGATTCTTTCGAATATGAAATTAGATGAAAAACGAAAACCACAAGATGGTCGTTTTTCTGCTAAAATTGACGGTCGGAAAATTGATTTTCGTGTTTCAACCTTTCCAGCTTATTATGGTGAGAAAATTGTGATGAGAATTTTGGATCAAGAGAAAGGTGTTCAACCATTAGATAAGATTGGTTTATCAGAAACTAATTTAGCTTATATACGGGATGCGATTAAAAGACCTTATGGTATGATTTTAATTTCTGGCCCGACTGGTTCCGGAAAGACAACCACGATGTATTCAATGCTTGGTGAAATTGATAAAGAAGGTTTAAACGTTTTGTCTTTGGAAGATCCGATTGAATATAATATTGATGGTGTATCGCAATCACAAATTTTTGCCGATATTGGTTATACTTTTGCAACTGGTTTACGAACAACCTTAAGACAAGACCCAGATGTTATTATGGTGGGAGAAATTCGAGATAAAGAAACTGCTGGTTTAGCTGTTCAGGCAGCTTTAACTGGTCACTTAGTTTTGGCAACGATTCACACAAATAATGCTGTGGGTGTAATTCCAAGACTTATTGATATGGGGGTAGACCCATATTTAATTGCTCCGACTCTTATTTTAACTATGGCTCAACGTTTGGTTCGAACTTTATATCCAGGAACTGGCAAGCCTGTACCTGCAGAAGGAAGTATTAAGGCGATGCTGGAAAAACAATTTCAGGATTTACCAGAAGAATATAAGAAAAAGTTGCCAAAATTTGAAAATGTTTATGAGCCAGAATCAACACCAGAATGTCCAACGGGCACAAAGGGCCGAATCGCAGTCTTTGAGGCTTTTAAGATGAATAAAGAGATAGAAAAATTAATTTTAAATAACCCAACAGAAGTTGCCATCTTTGAATCTTTAAGGAAGAAAGGAATGTTAACAATGAAAGAAGATGCAATTGTTAAGACTTTAAATAAACAAATACCATTTGGTGAAGTTGATGGTTTAGGTATGATGGAGGAGGATGTATAAATATGATATAATTATTAAATAATTTTAATATAAAAAATATGGAAAATAAAAAACCTAAGGTGTTAATAGTTGACGATGATAAATTTTTGTTAAATATGTATGCAATCAAATTTGGCAAAAATAACTTTGAAGTTAATACGGCCACAACAGGTGAAGAGGCTCTAACAAAAATTAGAGATGGCTATAATCCAGACATAATTTTATTAGATATTGTGATGCCAGGAATGGATGGTTTTGGAACTTTGGATACTTTAAAGAAAGAGAACCTTGCTTCAAGCTCGTTAATTATTATGTTAACTAATCAGGGGCAGTTGGCCGATATAGAAAAAGCTAAGAGTTTTGGTATTAATGGTTATATTATAAAAGCAACGACAATTCCATCAGAGGTTGTTGAGGAAGTGACTAGAATTTATAATTTAGAGAAAAAATAGATTATGACAGACTATAAAACAATTTTAACAGAGTTAATGAAGACCGTAATTAATGAAGGGGCTTCAGATCTTCATTTATCAGAAGGTCGTCATCCAACAATTCGGGTATCAGGCATGCTTTTACCTTTGGTTAAGAGTTCTGTACTAACAAAAGAAGATACCGTTGGATTTTTGGAAGAATTATTAACTCCTAAAAATAAAGAATTATTTTTTAATACTAAAGAAGTAGATTTTTCATATAATTTTAACGATGCACGTTTCCGTGGCAATGCTTATTTTCAACAAGGCGCTGTCTCAGTCGCTTTACGTTTGGTCCCTAAAACAATTAAAACTTTTGAAGAGCTTAATCTGCCTGATATTTTAAAAACTTTTGCCGAAAGACAGCAAGGATTTTTCTTGGTTGTTGGTCCGGTTGGTCATGGAAAGAGTACAACTTTGGCTGCTATGATTGATTATATTAATATTAATCGGGCTGAGCATATTTTGACAATTGAAGATCCAATTGAATATGTTTATGAACAAAAGCGTTCTGTGATAGATCAACGTGAAGTACGGATTGATACCAATGATTTCCCCAATGCTTTACGAAGTATGTTTCGTGAAGATGTAGACGTCGTCTTGATTGGTGAAATGCGTGGGGCAGATACAATTTCTACAGCTGTTACGGCAGGAGAGACTGGACATTTAGTCTTTTCAACCTTACATACAAATAGTGCGGCGCAGACAATCGATCGAATTATTGATTCTTTTCCCGCCGCTCAACAAGATCAAATTCGTAGTCAATTATCCAGTAGCTTAAATGGTATCTTTTCTCAACGTCTAGTTCCAAGAATTTCTGGGGGTCTAATTCCAGCTTATGAATTATTAATAAATAATAATGCCATCGCTAATTTAATTAGAGAAAAAAGAACACATGAGATAAATACTGTTATTGAAACCAGTTCTCAGGATGGAATGGTAGATATGAATCGTTGTTTGGCTGATTTGGTAGCTCGTGGTGAAATTACGATTGAAAATGCTTATCAATTTTCTTTTAACCCAAAAAATTTAGAAAGATTGATATAAAAAAACGAAATGATTTTTAAATATAAAGCCATAGATTCCAGTAGAAACAAAAAAGAAGGCACAATTGAAGCCGTTAGTTTAGAGGTAGCCATTAGTTCTTTACAAAAAAGAGAATTAGTTTTATCTGATATCGCTCCATTAGAAGGAAGGTCTATTTTGGAAAGGAATATTTCTTTTTTTGATCGAGTATCAAGTAAAGATATAGTAATTTTATCTCGCCAGATGGCTACTTTATTTGAAGCCCAAGTTTCAGCTTTAAGGGTTTTTGAACTTCTTTCAACTCAGTCAGAGAAACCAAGTGTTAGGCGGAAACTGTCTGAAGTAGCCAATGATTTACAGGGTGGTAGTACAATTTCCGAAGCTTTATCTAAACATCCAGAGATGTTTTCAGATTTCTATGTAAATATGGTAAAGTCTGGTGAAGAAAGTGGAAAATTAGATGAGACTTTACTTTATTTGGCTGATTATTTGGATCGTACGCATGAAGTAACTTCAAAAGTTAAGAGTGCCATGGTTTATCCAGCTTTTATCATCTTTACTTTTGTGGCGGTTATGATTTTGATGTTAACCATAGTAATTCCTAAAATTAGTGCTATTTTAACTGATTCTGGACAAGAAATACCAATTTATACCAAAGTAGTCTTAAGTATTTCAAACTTTTTTGTAGATTATGGAATATTACTCCTTATTTTATTAGTAGTTGGAGGATTTTTTCTATGGCGTTATAGTCGAACTGAAGCGGGACATAGGACTTTTGATCGTTTTAAGATTACGATGCCAGCTTTTCAGATTTTATATAGAAAGTTATATTTATCTAGAATTGCCGATAATATGAATGTGATGCTTGTATCAGGTATTCCAATTGTTCGTGGTTTAGAGCTAACTTCTAAAGTGGTGGATAATAAGATTTTTGAGGATGTTTTGAATCGGGCAGTAGAAGATGTTAAAACAGGTAGTGCTGTTTCTGATGCAATGATGAAGTCGGGTGAAATACCAGGTATTTTTATTGCGATGATTAAGATTGGGGAAGAGACGGGTCAATTGGGCAATATTTTAAAGACTTTAGCATCATTCTATCGTAGAGAAGTTGTTAATGCTATTGATACTATTGTCGGTCTAATTGAGCCAGTAATGATTGTTTTCCTTGGTTTTGGAGTGGCTTTTCTTCTTGCCTCCGTTCTTATCCCTATTTATAATATTTCCGGGGCGATGTAACACCCACAACCGCCCCGTCCATCAGAATGGACACCCCGCCTTGACTAAGGCGGGGAAAGGGAACTCTCATTTCGTTACCTCCCCTTTCTCCTACTTGGTTAAGGAGGAGTACCGAGTCTGCGAGGGGAGGTGGTTTGTTAGGTTTTCCACACCCGAACTTGTTGACAATTTAATATGTGATATAATAGATAAAGGTCAATATTATTAGCAATTTATTAATTAAAAATTTTTTTAAAAAATGAAAAATTCAAAAAGAGGTTTTACACTTATTGAACTTCTCGTCGTTATCGCAATTATTGGTATTTTGTCGTCAGTTGTCTTGGCTTCATTGAATAGCGCGAGGTCAAAAGGTGCTGATGCTGCGATAAAATCGAGTGTCAATAATGCAAGGGCACAAGCAGAATTATATTATGATAATAATGGACAGAGTTATGAGGATGTTTGTACAGCTTCTGCCGCATCAAGTTCTATTGCTGCTATGGTTTCTGGAGCAACCAACGCGGGGAGTGCAACTGTTGCCTGTGAAAGCGATGATAATAATTGGGCTTTGTCTGCATCTTTAAAAACTGATGCCACTGTTTTTTATTGTGTTGATTCTACTGGTGTGGCAACAACTTCTGATTTGATAGCGGATGACACTAGTTTTAAATGTGAATAGAGTATCTAGTTTAAGAACAAAACTCCCGCCGATTGGCGGGTTTTTTGTTTGGAAATAAAAGAGGGGGATGATATAATAGCTAAATGAAAAGAGCTTTTACAATTATTGAGGTGTTAGTGGTTATCGGTATTATTGCTATTTTAACAGCTATTATTATACCTTCTATCAATGGAACCAAAGCGAGAAATCGTGATTCTGAGAAAATTGCTGATATCTCCACAATTCAATTAGGTTTGCAACTTTATTATAGCCAACACCCCGAAGGTTATCCTAAAAGTTTAGAGCAAGAAGATTTTCAAAAATATATTACAAGCGAATCTCTTTTATCACCAAATTCTAGCTCTTATATTTATATTCCACTTAAAACAGTAGGTAATAAATGTATTTATTATCACCTAGGTGTAGAGTTAGAATCAAAAAATGCCCAAATTGATTCAGCGGATACTTTTTCTTCTTATAACTTGGATAATATTACAAATGATTATCAATATTGTGGTAACCTCCCAGAACCAGAGCATGGTTTATCACCTAGTGAGAAGAATTATAATGTTCACCCATAAATAATATGAATCCTACATTTCTTTACATTTTAATTTTTGTCTTTGGTACTATCGTCGGTAGTTTTTTGAATGTCTTAGTTTTGAGATATAATACCGGTGTATCGGTAGTTAAGGGACGGTCTTTCTGTTTTTCTTGTGGTAAAAAATTGGGGCCAATGGAATTAATTCCGGTCCTAAGTTTTTTAATACAGGGTGGAAAGTGTACTGGTTGTCAGACCAAGATTTCTTGGCAATATCCAATAGTGGAAATTTTGACTGGTTTGTTATTTGTTGGGGTTTGGTGGAAGTATTTGGGTATAATTGGCCTATATTTTGATACATGGTATGTACTAATTTCTTTAATTGTAATAGCAATTTTAGTAGCAATTACAGTTTATGACATTAAACATAAAATAATTCCTGATGGCTTGGTCATTACTTTTGGTTTGCTAGCCCTATTAAAAATTGTGGCTGATTTCTTTTTGATGGTTGGGGTACCAGCAGAAATTAAAAGTCATTTATTTTGGTATTTAATTGCTGGTCCGGCTTTAGCTCTTCCACTTTTTCTGATCTGGTTATTTTCTAAAGGACGTTGGATGGGTCTGGGTGATCCGAAATTAGTTTTGGGTATTGGTTGGTTTCTAGGGCCAGTGATGGGCCTATCGGCTATGATTTTGGCTTTTTGGACTGGGGCTTTCTATGGCTTAATTTTAGTGATTCTATCTAAGTTTAAATGGCATGGTTTGAAAATCGATGGGACAACTGAAGTGCCTTTTGCGCCATTTTTAATTCTCGGTTTCTTATTAGTTTATTTCTTCAACATTGATATTTTGAATCTTGGTTTTATGATACCATAAGTCTCTTCCTCTCCTTAGCCAAGGAGAGGCTAGGTGAGGTTGTGTTTATCTTATGTTATAATACTCTTATGTCTAAGAGAAACTTTAAATCTGGTTTTACTCTTGTGGAGTTATTAGTCACTATCTCTATTTTTGTTATTTTAACTGGGGTAGTTTTGTTTAATCAGTCAAAATTTAATGGTACTATTTTATTGACTAATTTGGCTTATGATACCGCTTTGACAATCAGACAAGCACAGAATTATGGTATCAATGTTAAAGAGTTTAATGATTCAAATCAATATGCTTATGGAGTACATTTTGCCACAAGCTCCACGAAATCTTTTATTTTATTTGCTGATATAGGTCCTAATCAAACAGGTATTTTTACTGGTGACACCGATACCTGTCTTGCTTCTGATGGTTGTGTTAATCGATATAGTATAAAAAGAGGGAATTATATTGATGGTTTATATATTAGTGATGATCTTGATAATAAAAAAGAAAGTCTGGATATTATTTTTAGAAGACCAAACCCCGAAGCTAAGATTTTAGTTAATGGTAGCTCACCTGAACAAAATAAAGCGATCATTGTCCTGGGTAATCCCGATGGTAGTACTAGAAGGGTTATTGTCCAAGCTAATGGTTTAATTGAAATTAAAAATGATTAAACAAGATAACAAAAGAGGCTTCACTTTGGTAGAAATGATGGTGGCCATCGCAGTTTTTTCGGTGGTGATGGTGACAGCGATGAGCGCTTTGATTAATGTCATTGATGCTAATAATAAAGCACGATCAATTAAAACTGCCGTAAATAATGTTAGTTTTGCTTTGGAAAGTATTTCACGTGATATGCGCATGGGTACAGATTACAGTTGTTCTTCTGATGGAATTAATTTTAATGAGAGTCAGTGTATTAATGATGGAGTAACTGAGATTAGATATAAATCTTCTCGGGCTGATTCTTCCGGTCGTTTTGCCTATTATAAATTTGAGAATAATCAAATCTGGGAATGTTTAGAAAAAGGATCTAATGTTTGTCCTAATAATGATTATCAACCAATTACTTCATCTGATGTCACAATCGATTCTGAAAAATCGAGATTTTATGTTTTAAATGTTGGTGATCCAACTAAACAGCCAAGGGTGATTATTACTATTAGTGGAGAAGCGGGAGCTAAAGACAAGACCAAGACGATTTTTGATTTGCAAACGGGTGTATCACAGAGAATAAGACCAGAATAGCGGGTATAAGTACGGGTATTTGGTATAAGTATAAAAAAATGAAAAATAAGAATAAAGAAAATAATAAAAGTGGGTTTACTTTATTGGAAGCTTTAGTAGCTGTCTCTATCTTGATGGTAGCTGTAATGGCACCAATTACGATTGCCCAGAAAGGTTTATCATCGGCAACTTACACTAAAAATCAAATGATTGCTTCCTATTTAGCTCAGGACGCTATTGAATATATAAAAAATAAACGCGACGAAGTTTCTATTGGTCATAATTTTGATTGGGATACTCTCAGTTATTTTTCTAGTTGTTTAGATGATAATTGGTGTGGTATTGATACTCTTGGTTCAGACGGTAGCGGATTTATTCAAGATGACGAGACCGCTTTTTTAACGAAAACGAATGGTAATAATTTTTATGGATATGCAAATTCAGATAAAACAGATACGATTTTTTCTAGGCAGATAAATATAAAATTAAATGGTGATGATGAGGCTTTAATTGCGGTAACGGTTAAATGGGGTGAAGATGAAAATCAGTTAACAGTAAAAACTTTAATTTATAATTATTAATATGGAAAAGAAAATTATTAAAAAAGAAGAAGAAGGATTCGCCCTA
The DNA here is from genome assembly GCA_964485905.1 of uncultured Candidatus Saccharibacteria bacterium. Taxonomy (GTDB): domain Bacteria; phylum Patescibacteriota; class Minisyncoccia; order Phycocordibacterales; family GWA1-40-21; genus CAIJXO01. The sequence continues at coordinate 20,643 of CAZAJY010000009.1, forward strand.
TTATTTTCTGTTCTTGTATCTAGTTTATTACTAACGACTGGTTTATCTATTTTTAGTATTGCTCTAAAAGAATTAATGATTTCTACTGCCACTAGACAATCCATCCATGCCTTTTATGCTGCTGATGGCGGATTAGAATATGTCAAATATAAAGATTTAAAAATAGAAGATAGTTATCCTTACATTGAAGATGAAATAAAAGAGTATCCCACCTCACTCACTTTCATTGATGGCAGCGAAGGTCCAAACTATAATGTAATTGTAATCAAAGAAAAAAACACTGGACAATGTGGGGATCTTTCAACTGGAAAAGCTATTTGCACCACAATAACTTCTCGTGGTTATGATTCTGATAGCGGAGATAAAGTAGAAAGAGCGATAGAACAAATCTATTAATTTTATGAAGGAACGTTACGAAAAACTGATAAAAGCGATAGAGCATCATCAGTATCTCTATCATGTGTTGGATAAGCCCGAGATTACAGATGAGGCCTATGACTCTTTATTATGTGAGCTGTTAGAAATTGAGGCTAAACATCCGGAATTAATTTCACCACTGAGCCCTTCGCAACGGGTCGGCGGAGCAATATTACAAGAATTTAAAAAGGTAAAACATGAAGTTCGTCAGTGGTCTTTTGATGATGTTTTTGATTTTGATGAATTAAAGAAATGGGAAGAAAAGATTAAAAGACTGATAGAAAAAGAGCCAAATCTGAAGGAAGAAACACTAGATTATTGTTTGGAGTTAAAAATAGATGGTTTGAAGGTAATTTTAACTTATAGAGATGGAAAATTTGTGCAAGGAGCGACCCGGGGCGATGGGCAAGTTGGGGAAGATGTCACCAATAATTTAAAGACCATAAACTCTATTCCTTTCTCTTTGCAACAGGCGGTAGATATAATCGTGGTGGGAGAAGCTTGGATGAATAAAAAGGAATTAGAGAAAATAAATGAAGAGCGGAAGAAAAATGACGAACCGATTTTTGCTAATACCCGAAACGCTGGCGCCGGTTCTATCCGTCAACTTGATCCGAAGGTGACAGCGAAAAGAAAATTGGATACTTTTATTTATGATATTGATAAGATTAATAAGTTTAATGTTGAGACTCAGGGTCAAGAATTGGAACTATTGAAAAAACTTGGTTTTAAAGTTAATCCATATTTTAAAATAGTAAATTCTCTTGAGGAGACAGAGAAATTCTATATTGAATGGTCTAAAAAGAAAGATAAAATGGAATATGGTTTAGACGGTTTGGTGATAAAAATAAATTCACGAAAAATTCAAGAAAAATTAGGTTACACCGGCAAAACGCCACGCTGGGGTGTGGCCTATAAATTTCCGGCGGAGCAGGTGACGACCAAAGTAGAAGATATTGTGTTGCAAGTCGGACGAACGGGTGTGTTAACGCCAGTGGCCCACCTGACGCCAGTGCGGGTGGCTGGTTCCGTGGTGTCACGGGCGACTTTACATAATGAAGATGAAATAAAAAGATTGGATGTAAGAATTGGTGATACCGTCGTTTTACAAAAAGCGGGCGATGTCATTCCCGATATCGTTCAAGTTTTAACTGATTTACGAACTGGCAAAGAAAAGCCATATAAATTTCCGGAATTTGTGGCGGATTGCGGTGGTGAGGGACAGATAGAGAGAATTCCTGGGCAGGCCGCTTGGCGTTGTATCAGTAAAGATTCTTTTGCTCAGAAACGTCGAAAGTTTTATCACTTTGTTTCTAAGAAAGCCTTTGATATGGACGGTTGCGGACCCAAGATCATAGATGTTTTATTGGATAATAATTTAATTGCATCTTTTGATGATTTATTTACTTTAAAGAAAGGAGATCTTTTGTCCTTACCTCGATTTGCCGAAAAATCGGTGAATAATTTATTGGCGTCAATAGAAAAAGCAAGAGAAATCACTCTAGCTAAATTTTTGGTGGGATTATCTATTCCACAAGTGGGGGAGGAAACAGCCATTGATCTCGCTAAACATTTCGGTAGTTTAGAAAAATTACAGATGGCTACTTTTGAAGAATTACAAAATTTGGATGGCGTTGGTCCAATTGTTGCTCAATCTTTGGTTGATTATTTTACTGATAAAAATAATAAAAAACTATTAGACAATCTTTTAAAGCAAATTACTTTCCCAAGGTTAAACCTTGGATCGGAAAAAAGGTTTAAACTTGGGAAACTGGCTGGCCAAAGTTTTGTTATTACGGGCACTCTTTCTACCATGGGTCGTGATGAAGCTAAAGATAAAATACGTGCTTTGGGTGGAAATGTCTCAGAGTCTGTATCTGTTAAAACAACATATTTAGTATTTGGCGAAAATGGTGGATCAAAACATGCAAAAGCTCAAAAACTAGGCGTAAAAGTACTAAATGAAAAAGATTTTTTAAGTTTAATTTCTTAGGATTTTATGCTATTCTTTCAGTATGGAAATTAAGGATATTGAGAAATTGGCGAAATTGGCCAGAATTGAATTGACAGAAGATGAAAAGCAAGCCTATTTAAAAGAAATAGAGGCGATTTTAGTCTACGTTGATCAAATAAAAGAAGTCGTTGGTAAGGCCGACAAAGAAAGAAAGGTTGGTGATTTAAGAAATGTTATGCGTACCGACGAAGTAGAAAGTGAGTCGGGTATAAGTACAGAAGTAATTACGGCTGAGTTTCCACAGAAGCAGGGAAATTATCTAAAGGTAAAAAAGATTTTATGATTGATCTTAAAAATTTAACAATTAAAAAAGCTCACGAGTCCCTAATCAAGGGGGAATATTCTTGTGTGGAATTGGCGCAGGCTTATTTGGAAAATATAAAAGAAAAAGATGGAGAGATTCATGCTTATTTAGAGGTTTTTGATGATGTGTTAGAACAAGCAAAGGAAGCAGATAAGAAAATAAAAGATAATAAAGATGTGACGCTTTTGACTGGTATTCCAATAGCGGTTAAAGACAATATTTTAATTAAAGGTAGAATTGCTAGCTCAGCATCAAAAATTTTAGAAAATTATCATGCGACTTATGATGCGACTGTAATTAAAAAATTGAAAGAAGCTGGGGTGGTTTTTCTAGGCCGAACAAATATGGATGAATTTGCTATGGGTGGGTCAACAGAAAATTCCGCTTTTGGTGTTACTCACAACCCCAATGATTTAGAAAGGGTCTCAGGTGGAACTTCTGGTGGGTCAGCGGCAGCGGTGGCAGCCGACATGACTTTAGTAGCACTTGGTTCTGATACCGGTGGTTCAATTAGACAGCCCTCCAGTTTTTGTGGAGTAATTGGGCTTAAGCCGGGTTATGGCACAGTTTCTCGATCTGGTTTAATGGCGGCAGCTTCATCTTTTGATCAAATTGGTGCTATCGGTAAGACCCTTGAAGATGTTCGAACAGTTTTTGATTGTATTTCTGGTACAGATTCATTGGATAGTACTTCGCGAGAAAATAAGGGTGTTAGTTTGAATGAAAATAAAAAAGTTAAAGTTGGAATTCCCAATGGTTTTGTGACCAGTAAAGGAGTAGATAAAGATATTATAAGAAATTTCACTGAATCGGTTGAGAAAATAAAAAAACTTGGTTGCGAAGTCATTGAGATTGATTTAGAGCATATCAAATATTCACTGGCCGCTTATTACACCTTGGTCTTTGCCGAAGAATCTTCGAATATGGCGCGATTTGATGGTATGAGATATGGTTTGCGGGTGGATGGTCAAAATGGGGTAGACGATTATTTTAAGACCAAGGCCGCGGGTTTTGGTCCAGAGGTAAAAAGAAGAATTATTTTAGGAACCTATGTTCTTTCTTCCGGTTATTATGACGCTTATTATAATAAAGCAAATATTGTAAGAGATTTAATCAGAGAAGATTATAGCAAAGCTTTTGAAAAAGTAGATATTATAATTACACCAACTACGCCAGGCCCGGCTTTTAAAATTGGTGAGAAAATCAATGATCCACTCCAACTTTATTTGGAGGATATCTTTACAGTTCCAGCTAATTTAGCTGGTCTGCCAGCCATGTCTATACCAGCTGGCTTTAAAGAAGTAAATGGTAAGAAATTACCATTGGGTTTGCAACTATTTGCAGCTCACGGTGGAGAAGAAAAATTATTTAATTTAGCCAAAGACTTTGAGAATAACTAATTATCTGTTAAAATATCAAGATGTATCCTCCAGTAGAATTACAACAAATAGATACTCTTCACTCGGTTATTTTACCATTAAATATTACTGATTTGATTCATTCTTTTACTAATGGTTCTTCGGGTTTGGGTGAAACCTTACATAATTTTTGGTTATTATTACCAAATTACGCAGTTTCTTTAATGATGAGGTTAATACCTCTTTCTCTATTTTTATCATTAATTTCTATCCTTATAATTATCTATTGTTCAGTTAAGTTAATTATAATTAGGAGAAAAATGAAATCAGATTTAAATTTACCAGAGACGGAAGTAACAAGCGGTGAGGGTGTTTCTAATTCGATCTTTAATGAAAAGTGGCAAAAAGTTATCATTCATATCAATTCGAGTAATCCGAGTGACTGGAAGTTGGCGATCTTAGAATGTGATATTATGTTGGCTGAAATCTTAGAAAAGATGGGTTATCTACAACCCAGTATTAGTGAAAAGTTAAAATCAATTGAATCCTCCGATTTTACTAATATTGAAAATGCTTGGGAGGCCCATAAAATTCGTAATCAGATTGCTCACGAAGGTTCAGAGTTCTTAATTAATGAAAGGGAGGCCAAAAGAGTAATTGGTCTTTATGAGACTGTTTTTCGAGAGTTTGAATATATTTAATTTCTCTCTTTTTTATAAATGGTTCGTATTCGGTGGCAATTGGCACATACAACGACGCATTTTTTAATTTCTTTTTTGATTTTTTCAAGACTAAGTGTGTGTCTGTTGTGACCAGCTATATCAAATTTTTTCTTTCCGTGGATGTGGTGGAAATCTAGTATCCTTGGATAATCTTTTCCGCTTATTCCGCAGTCGGCACAAACACAGATTCTCTTGTAATCCTCAATATATTTTAGTAATTTATTTTTTAGGTTTTTTAGATAGCCCAAATGCTTCTTCTTATTTTTTGGGTACCATATTCTCATATAGTAGTTATGGTATTTCCTTCTTGCTTCGGGGTCTTTTAGTGGCATAATTTTAGTATCATAAATTAGTATATGGTTATGATACCATAATTTAAGATAAAAGACACGATATTATTTGGGGCGATAATGATTGTGCCGATGAATGGAATTGAACCATTTTTTGAGGCTTATGAGTCCCCCGTTCTACCATTGAACTACATCGGCAT
>CAZAJY010000010.1:0-19919 GCA_964485905.1 uncultured Candidatus Saccharibacteria bacterium
GGGAGAAGTCTTTAAAAAACCGGAAGTGAAGCGCTGGAAATGCAATAATTGCGGTCATATCCATGAGGGAACCGAAGCGCCACTCGTTTGCCCGGCCTGCAGCCATCCGCAAGCCTACTTTGAGGTTTTTGTGGAGACTTATTAGATATTGAGAGTCCGTCGTCGAGCGAATATTTCCGAGCGGATATTGGACATTCATTCTAAAATTGATATAATTCAAATACTCCTTAAATGGAGTATTTTGAACTGCGGGATTGGTGTAGTGGTAACATATCCCTCTCCAAAAGGGCAGACGGGGGTTCGATCCCCTCATCCCGTGCGTAGATTAAAAGACCAGACGAAATCTGGTCTTTTAAATTGACTTTTAGCCCTAAAAATCGTAAAATTAGGGCAGAGAATAGGACTTTATCTTTTGTTTATTTTTTATTTAAATTTTTTTCATATTCAATTTGCTATAATATGCCTACCGCTAAAAAAGCTAAAAAAACCATTAAAAAAAGCAAGAAAATGCTTACCCCATTTTTTAAAGATAAAGACTTCAGATTATACCAAGCCAATAGCTTGGAATTTTTAGCTACTCTGCCGGAAAATTCAGTTGATATGATTTTTGCCGATCCCCCTTATTTGCTTTCTAACGGTGGTTTTTCCGTCCATGCCGGTCGCATGGTTAGCGTTAATAAAGGCGTGTGGGATGTTAGTAATGGTCTAAAGAAAGATTTTGAATTTCAATTAGCCTGGATTAAGGCTTGCCATAGAGTATTAAAACCTGGAGGCACGATTTGGATTTCTGGCACTTATCACTCTATATATCAATGCGGCTTTGCTTTACAAGTCAGTAAATTTCATATCCTTAACGATATCGCTTGGTTTAAACCGAATGCCGCGCCAAATTTAAGCTGTCGATTTTTTACCGCTAGCCATGAAACCTTAATTTGGGCTAGAAAAGAATTAATTCACCCTAAGACTGGTAAAAAAATCGGCACCAAACATAAATTCAATTATGATCTAATGAAGAATGGCAATTGGCCGGAAGATTTTTTAAAAAAACCAAACCTCCAAATGCGCAGTGTTTGGTCTATGGGTACTCCAAAACCGGCTGAAAAGAAGTTTGGTAAACACCCCACTCAAAAACCAATAGATCTATTGGTTCGCATTATTATGGCTAGCACGGATAAAGGCGATCTAGTTATTGATCCATTTACTGGCTCCTCTACGACCGGTTTAGCCTGCGCTCTTAACGATAGAAAATTTATTGGGATTGATCTAGAAAAAAAATATCTAGAGTTATCAGTTAAGAGATATAAGGATTTAGACATTAAATAATATTTTATGGCAAAAATCAGTTTAAATTTGCTTAATAACCCAGAAGTTATTAAATGGTGTTATGAAGGTATTACTGATATCTCTTTGAAAAATACAGAAAGCGAAAAAAAATTAGTAAAAGTAAAAGAAGTAGAAAAAGCTTGGGGAAATAGAGTTATGCAAACAGTAGATTGTAAGCAGTGGACAACATTACTTTGTCAAAATTTAGTCATGGAAGCACTTATTAAATTAAAAAGAGATAATGTCAGAAGAACTATTGCTCTAAAAAGTTCGCTTAGAGATAAGAAATATAATCCTGATTTAGAGTGTGATAAATATGTCTATGAAGTAAAAGGAAGAAGCTGGTGCAACCCCGGAACGGCCGGAGAAAAAATACTTGGTGTCCCTTTAAAATACGGAGAACTACCGCGCTTATATCATAAACCGCTTCAAATAGTTTTGGTTGGTTATCAAGAGTATGAAGCTAAAGAGAAATTCGCTTTTGGTGATTTATTGGATAAAAATAATCAAACCCCAGAGTTACGAGAAAGCTTAGCTTTTTATAAGGACCATGAGATAGAATATGTTGCCTTTACTGATATTTTGAAAGAAATAGGTTTCGAAGAGGGGTGCTGGAGGAAATAATTAAATGATAGAAAGATATGCCAATAAATAATCTAATTATCGATAATCAAAATCATAATAATCTCTATCAAGCCATATCAGATTCTATAGATGATAATACGGTTGCTCTTGACATTGAAGTTGGGTATTTCTATCTTTGTGGATTTGAACTTTTGTCAAAAAAACTTGATAAACTTAAAGTTCGAATTTTAGTTGGTTCTTACATTGATCCAGACGCTATACCGACTTTAGTAACGGAGTCGATGAAAAGAACATCCGTAAATCTCGATCCATTCCAACCTAGAAGTGTTCCATCCTCGAAACAAGAAAGAGTAAAAGCGTTTGGAGAGGGTATTAAGAAACTTGCAAACCAAACATCAATATTTGATGCACCGGAATCCCAAGAGTCCTACTCAATTCTAGAGCGAAAACTAGAAGATGGTTCACTTGAGATTAAAATGACAGAAACGCAGGCTCATGGTAAATGTTATGTAATTCATAATAAAAATGCCGGCAAAGTTTTTATGGGCTCGAGCAATTTTACTTATAATGGCTTAGTTGGACAACAGGAAATAAACGAAACGTTTGATTCAGAAGAAAAGTATAAAGAATATTCAAATAAGTTTTTTGAGCGATGGTCTGATGCTCGCAATATTGTCATTCAAGAAAAAGGGAAATCAGACATGTTTTTGAGAAAATTTAAAGATGAGCTTTGGATGAATGTGGTACCGACCCCATATCTTATGTATATTCGACTTCTTAATGAAATATTTGGCGCTGAATATGAAATCGAGGTAACTAACGCATCGCAAGCTACGCGAGGACAATATTTAAACCTTTCATATCAGATGGACGCAGTAAAGATGGCAATTGAAAGATTGAAAAATTATGATGGCGCTATTATTGCAGATGTCGTTGGTCTTGGAAAAAGTATTATAGCTGCTACTATTGCTGTAAATTGTCCTGATTTAAAAACGATAATTATTGCTCCTCCACATCTAGTCCCAATGTGGGAAGATTATGCCGAGGAATTTAAACTTCGAGGACCAAAGGTTTTTAGCGCTGGTAAAATTGACGAGGTCTATGATAAATATAAAAATTCTACGGAGCCTATATTATTTATTCTTGATGAAGCACATAGATACAGAAATGAAGACACACAAGACTATCAGCTACTCCATCAGTTGACCCGCAGTAACGGTGGAAATAAAGTTCTAATACTATCGGCAACACCTTTTAATAATGATCCGAGTGATATTTTTGCTCTGATTAAACTTTTTCAAACTCCCGGCGCTGCCACACTCCGAACCGTAGAAAATTTATCAGCGAAGTTTGCAGATCTTGCGAATAGATATAAAACACTTCGACGATTTCAAGCAAAAGGGGCTATAACCACAGACCAACGTAAAGAATTGGATATTAAGCGCGATGCTATCGCCTCTGAACTTCGACGATTACTCGAGCCTATTATAATTAGACGTTCGAGGATAGATCTTGAAAAAATTACTCGATACCGAGAGGATTTGAAAGCTCAAAAAATCGAATTTTCAAAGATGAATGATCCAATTATTCGGGAGTATGAGTTGGGTAAATTTACCAACATATATCTGGAGACTATAAAGCGAATTGTGCCAGATTCTAAAATCGTGGGTGGTTTAACGGGCGCGAGATATATGCCGACGACCTACGCATTAGATATTGCTGATTTTGCTACGAAGTACCCGGAATTAGAGGATATTAGAACAGCTCAAATGAATGTGGCTTCTTTTATGCGTAAACTTTTGGTAATGCGTTTTGAAAGTTCAAGAGCCGCGTTCCAAAGTACTCTTCAAAAATTCATCGATTCACATCAAAAAATTCTTGATTGGGTAGAAAAAAAAGAATTAGTACCGATTTCCAAGAAAGCCTACATTCCGTCACCGGATGAGATGCCAGAAGAAGATACGGAGGAAATTAATTTGGAAGAACAGGTTGAATTCGCCAACACTAAAGTCGCAAATAATAAAAAGATTGTTTTTGTTAAACTTGAGGATCTTAATGAAAAATTTGTACCTGAACTTAAACATGATATTAGTGTACTTACAGATATTTACGAAAAATGGTTTGGTTTGCAATCGCCGTTTTTACCCATGCCTGACCCTAAGTTAAAACAACTCACATTAGACATTCAAGAACATCTGGCCAGTGATCCGAATCGAAAAATTGTTATTTTTAGTATGTACGCAGATACCGTTGTTTATGTAGGAGAAGAACTCCAAAAGGCTGGAATTCCAACCTTTGTGTATACTGCTCAAAACAGCAGGAGTGATCGCAAAATAGTCAGAGAGAATTTTGACGCCGGAATCCCAGCCGATAAACAGTCCGATGATTTTAGGGTTCTTGTCGCAACTGATGCTTTGAGCGAGGGTGTTAATTTAAATAGAGCGGGACGAGTTATTAATTATGATATTCCATATAATCCAACACGAGTCATACAGCGAGTGGGCCGAATAAACCGAATAGATAAAAAAATGTTTAATGAGCTTTTTATTGATAACTATTTTCCTACCGAACATGGCGAGAAGGAGACAAATATTAGAGGGGTATCAACATTAAAGATGCAGATCTTTAATTCTGTGGTAGGCAATGACTCACGAACCCTCACGGAAGATGAAACCCCGGAATCTTTTTTCATTGATGAATTCAGAAAGGCGACAACCGAGGAAGAGAGTTGGGATACTGCTCACCGAGAAGTATACGAGCAAGCAAAGAGAAATATCGAAACTATCGAACTCGCAAAAAAAATACCAATGCGAGCCAGAATTGTTAGAAAAAATCGGCAGATTAAAGTGGGAGTTGGAGTTGGCATTCGTGGAGAAAATAAAATTTACGCCCTTGAAACCAGCGGACAGGCTGAGTTGGTTGATGCAGAAAAAGTATTAAGTCATTTTGCGGCAAAACAGGATGAAGTTGGCGAAAAAACTGACGATCAATTTGGAATTGTTTTTAATACGATAAAAGAAAAGCTTTTTGAAAAACCACCTATGGGGCGAATGTCGAGTAATCGAACAGCGGTTGTGAACATCTTAAGAAGCGTCAAGGAATCTCAATATCAAAATTATTGTGATGATTTAATGAAAGTTGTCAGTGATCTTGACGACCTCTCGGAAGGCCAGCTCAAGGCAATAATTAGGCTAGCTAAAAATACTGATTTATCGGAGGATCAATTAATGGAGGCTATTATTGAAATAGCCCCAGAACAACAAGTAAAAGTTAGTTTAGATCGGCAAAATAATGAAGCAAAATCAGCAAATCTTCTTTTATTTACCCAAGAACATCGAACATGATAAACCCTATCTTTACAAATAAATACAACGAAGACGCCTTTACTGAATTTATACAAGGAATTATTCCGAATCTTTCTTTAGACAAAAAACTACCAGAAATACGCACTGGATTCAAATCAATCCAACAAATTGCAGAAGCTAGTGAAAGCAAGCTCGATTTAGTTATTTTTGTAGCAAAACTAGAATCTTCACTCCATGCACGTGTAGAAATTACAAAAAATACATACGTGGTGCTTAAAAGCCATGCCCGGTCTAATGCTTTGATCGCCTATATTTCAGATGATTATTCGGAATGGCGTCTCTCCCTCATCACCACCAAGGTTACGAGGACAAAAAACGGAATAAAAGAATCAACATCAAACCCTCGTCGTTTTTCTTATGTTTTAGGACCAAATGCGAAAGTGGCAACACCTTCAAAAATACTACAAGGAACCATTGACTCAATTATTGATCTGGAAAATAAGTTTTCTTTGGCGGTAGTTAGCAAGGAATTCTTTACTCAAATAGCGACTCAATATTCTAAGCTTGTTGGCGGAACGCGTGGTGAAGGCAGAAGGGCAATAATTTATGAAAGAACGCTGAAACTCGGCAATAGTGATGATTCTGTTAATGCAAATTTTGCCATTCGACTTATTGGCCGATTAGTTTTTTGTTGGTTTTTAAAACAAAAGAAGGGACATCTGGATAATCCTCTCATACCGTCTGAGATTCTATCTGTTTCTGCCGTAAAAACAATTGGAGATTATTATCATTCAGTCTGTGTGCCACTTTTCTTTGAAGTTTTGAATAAACCACAACCATCTCGACCAACATTTTTTTCTTATTCAGAATTATTTGATAAAGTTCCTTTTTTAAATGGTGGATTATTTCAGGACCATGCGGAAGACAACCATAAATTTAATCGCACCACCGGAATGAGCGAACGGCGTGGCGTGGTGGATGTCCCTGATATCTGGTTTTCTGAATTATTTCAGATATTTGAGGAATACAACTTTACCATAGACGAAAACACCTCAATTGATACCGAACTTTCAATTGATCCTGAAATGTTAGGCCGAATCTTTGAAAACCTTTTGGCGGAGGTGAACCCGGAAACGGGCGCGAGCGCTCGCAAATCAACAGGCAGTTTCTATACTCCTCGTGAGATAGTGGATTTTATGGTAGAAGAGTCACTTATCGCACACCTAAAAACAAAAACCAATATATCCGAAGAAAAGCTACGCGCACTTTCGTCTTATGATCTAGAGGACGATATTTCTCATCCTATCGATCAGCAGGAACGGAAACTTCTTGTTGATACAATACATAATACTACGGTTCTAGACCCAGCCTGTGGTTCAGGTGCCTTTCCAATTGGTATTCTCCAAAGATTGGTGCATATGCTTGGGGTTCTCGATCCAGAATGTTCTATATATTTAAATAAGTTGCCACCAGAGATTCGCAGGCAACTTCAAAAACAGAGCCTCCTTTATGTAAGAAAACTTGGGGTTATTCGAGAATCCATTCACGGGGTAGATATTCAGCCTATTGCCATAGATATTTCTCGCCTAAGATGTTTTTTAACACTAGTAGTTGATCAACAAGTTGATGATAATGCTCAAAATCGAGGCATTGAACCATTGCCAAATCTTGATTTCAAGTTCGTATGTGCTAATACACTTATAAAACCACCCACATACGAAGGAGCATTGTTCGGTGACGAGTTTGCAAATGCACTAGGCGAGCTTATTGATGAATACTTTGCACCGGTTGATCAGTTGCATAAACTAGAGACTGCACGAAAACTACAGCAATTAATTAGTGATAAAACCAAGAAGGAGCTCGAAAGCATTCTGAAGTCATATAGTTATTTAGAAAATAAAAAATATAAACAAGTAGTGGCGCAAAAAAATGAAAAAACTGATTCCGAAAGAATGCGCATAAACAACCTTTGGGGAAGCTACGAAAATATATTTCAAAATAAACCAGTTGGGTTTTTTGATACTAGATATTTTTTCCCTATCGTTTATCGTAATGGGGGATTTGATATTGTGATTGGAAACCCCCCTTATGTGCAACTCCAAAAAGATGGCGGAAAGTCGGCTGATATTTATAAAAATTGTGGATATAAATCGTTTGAACGTACCGGCGATATTTATACTCTCTTTTATGAAAGTGGAATCAATATGCTTAAAATCGGTGGAAAGCTTTGCTTCATCACTAGTAATAAATGGATGAGAGCTGGATATGGAAAAAGTCTTAGAAAACTTTTCAATTCGTACAATCCTCTTTTGCTGGTTGACTTAGGTCCGGGAATTTTCGAAACTGCCACAGTTGATACCAATATTCTTCTCATCGGAAAAGAGAATAGCAACGGGCAGTTGTCAGGTGTAACGCTTAATATCGAAGCAAAAGATTCGGTGTTGTCTGAATTTGTCGATAAGAATAAGAATGTACTGCCGAAAATGAGTGAAGATGCGTGGTTTATCGGAAATCAGGCCGAACATAATTTAAAAGAAAAAATCGAGAGAATCGGTAAACCGCTGAAAGATTGGACTGTAAAAATATATCGTGGTGTTTTAACAGGGATCAATGAAGCGTTCATAATTGATCAGACGACGCATGACAAACTGGTGGCGGAAGATCTAAAAAGTGCCGAGATATTGAAGCCGATTCTTAGAGGAAGAGATATTAGACGTTATGGGTACGACTGGACAGGACTGTGGCTTATTGCCAGTGGTTTTAATATTGATGTGCCTAATAAATATCCAGCAGTGTTCAAGCATCTAAAACAATTTGAAGAAAAAGCTAAGAAACGAGACGATCAAGGACAAAACTGGTGGAATTTGCGCTCATGTGCCTACTACCCTGAATTTGAAAAGGAAAAAGTGGTGTGGCAGGAAATGTGTAAAGAGTCAACATTCTCGTATGATAATAATTCGATGTATTGCAATGATACCGGACGAATTATGACTGGTGAAAAAATTAAATTTTTTGTGGCCCTTTTTAATTCTCATTTTTTCTGCAATATTTTTTCAAGATATTACGCAGGCGGTGAACTTGGAGAAGAAGGTATAAGATTCAAGCACACCTTTATGGAAAGATTTCCAATCCCTCCAATTACGTCAACAAATGAGGGCGTAGTGAAGCAAATAGAGATCATTGTTGATAAAATTTTGGCAATTACCAAATCCAACGATTATTTGGAAAATCCAGCAAAAAAGGAAGAAGTCAGGGAATACGAAAAACAAATCGATCGGCTTGTTTATAAGTTCTACGACCTCACTCCGGAAGAAATTGAAATTGTAGAAAATTTAAATAAAAAATAATAATTTTAAATAATTAAATATAATTTATCACTGTGCAAATTATGGAATTAATTGATAGTTTAAATTTAACTGAATCAACCGAGATAAACTTTTTTATTTCCGATTATAATGGTGTTAAATATGCTAATATCAGGAAATTTGTTAAATCTGAAAGGTACACTGGGCCAACTCAGCAGGGTATAACGTTAACCAAGGAACAATTAATAGAGGTGGTCAGTGCTTTGGAAAGCTTTAGTGGTAAAGAAAATGTTGAGGATGAAGTTGATTTATTAGAAATAAACATTAATGAAGAAAAATTCATTAAAGTGTCAATTAAGTTTTATAAAGGCCATTACTATCTAGACATTAGACTTTTTTATAAAACCGATAAATATTCTGGTCCGTCAAAAAAAGGAATTTCTATTCCGATTGAACTATTTTCTAATTTTACTGTTTGTTCAAAAAAAATGTTAGATTTATTTAATGGGGAAGAAGTAAAAGCTCAGACTATTGAAGTGAATGAAATAGACGATAGCGAAATTAAAATAATTAATGCCTCTAATAGTATAAAGGGCATTCCTAATAAATATGCAAAATATTTTTAATGAATCACTTGATTCTGAGGAGATTGATATCACACCGGATATTTCGTTATTTCCAAAACTTGGTTCCGCTGGTTATTCGGCTCCACAAGCAATCGCTGAGCTAGTTGATAATTGTATCGACGCTCGACTTGAGGGCGAAGAATTATTGGTCAATGTTAGTATTTCTGAAAAAGAGATTTTTGTTGCTGATAACGGAACAGGAATGGTTAAAGATGTAGCAGCAAATTCACTGAAATTAGGACTATCCAAAAAGAAAGGACAGTTAGGAGAATTTGGGCTAGGTTTGAAAACATCTTGCTTGAGCTTAGGCGATTCTTTTAAAATTATTACTAAGGCAAAAACTAAGTTTTTGGAATATCATATTGATTTTGATAAAAAAAAGTGGGAAGACGCTAATAAAAATTGGAAAATTGATTTGCAACAATTAGAAAATAAAAGCGATAATCACTTTACGATTATTGAAATAAAAAAGCTAAAGGTGTTTTATCCAAATTTAAGTAATTATATTTTAAAAGATTTACAAAAAAGATATTCTCCGTTTATCAGAACTGGTGAAGTAATAATAAAGGTAAATAAGAAATTGTGCATAGCCGAGAAAGTTAATATTATTGAAGAAACAAAAAAGATTTTTAATATAACTCTGAAAGGCGGTAATAAAATAAATGGCTGGTATGCTCTCTTAAAAGAAGGTTCCCAGAAGGGTTTTTATGGTTTTAGTACATTTAGACGAGGAAGAATGATTGGGGCTTACGAAAAAATCGGTTTTGATCCGCACCCTACTTTAGCAAGAATTGTTGGTGAAGTTAATATGGATCATGTACCAGTGACTCACACAAAAAGAGAATTTGAAACTGAAAGCAAAGAATATCGCGAAGTTCTTGAGGCTATGCGCGAAGAATTAAAAGAACTAGTTAAGTCGGCTAGAAAGAAATCTACACAAGATACAATAACAACGGAAATAAAAAATGGCATCGAAATCTGGAAAGACAAAATTACTGAAACCCTAAGAATGGATGATTTTAAACGTTTTACCACTCAGATGGACGACAAGTTAATACGCGATGAAAACGGAGAAGAATCCGGGGAGGTTCCTGTCGAAAAAAGAAAGCAGAAAAAAATACTAGACGAAGGAAAGGAATTAAATACTAAAGAGCCAGAAAAGAAAAGGGAGCCCAATGAAACCCATTTAAGCAAGAGACACATTATCAAGATAAAAGGTAAAAACATCAAATTTGAGCATGAGTTTTCTCCCTTAGGAGTTGATGCCGGGTGGAAAACTTATAATTATACTCCCGAGAAAGGACTAGAAATATTTACCAATATCGATTTTCCGGCGTATACAGCGACTAAAGACAAGGTTTTTTATGCAGTTTTACATATCGCAGAATCAGTCGCTGAAATTTTTGTACAAACAGCTAAAGAAGACCTAGCTAACGTTGAAGAGATAAAGGAGCTGATATTACGTAAAGCCTCAGAGTTAAAAGAACAATTTTAGAATAAGATATATTTAATTAATCAGATTGATAGGATAATAGAAATATATGAAAAATATTGAGACCCCAGATAAAAAGCATTTAGAGTCAATTATAACAGATCTAAGAGAGGGGAAATTTGGTATACCAGATTTCCAACGTGATTTTGAATGGAACCCATGGGATGTTATAGAGTTGATTAAATCAATATTTGAAGATTATTATATCGGCACCTTACTGCTCTGGAAAGCGAGCCGCGAGAATATTGAGTATTTGAGCTGCAAACCAATTTATGGGTCAAAAGATGATGGAAAATTTCAGCATATTGTACTTGATGGCCAGCAAAGATTAAGTGCATTATACTATGCACTATTTGCCCCAAATGTAAATTTTCCGCGTAGAAAATCAAAATATTATTATGTTATTAATATAGAAAAATTACTTGATGAAAATTTTGATGAAGCTTTTGATTATATAATTTCATCAAGAAAAACAGATGAATTAATAGGAAATGAAAAACTTCAATTTGAGAAAAAAATATTTCCATTAAAAATTTTTGGCGAAAGAAGTCATTTTTGGAGCCGTTGGCTCGAAAATTATCAAAAATATTGGGAACAGGAGGGTTATAAAAATCAGGCAGCCGAAGAGCGAGAAAAATTGGAAAAAATATTAGAGAGCATCCTTAATGAATATTATATTAGTTATATTGAACTTGATCGCGAAATCGAGGTAGAAAAAGTTTGCGATATATTTCAGAGGATTAATAGTACAGGGCTTGATCTCAATATATTCGATCTCATGAATGCTTTGCTCCGTCCCAAGGATATTCGCTTAAAATCCCTATGGAAAAAAGAAATAAATGATTTTCAATCAAAATTACCGGATGTAGATAAAGGAAAAATTTACACTTTGCAAACAATGTCAATTTTGAGACAAGCATATTGCGCACCTAAGTTTTTGTATTATTTGGTTCCGAATTCAAAAAAATTAATTAAGGAAGAATCCGGTAGTTTAAAAAAAATAGTATTAATAGAATCGAAAGAACAATTTTTAGAATTATGGAATAGTAGTCTCTGCGAAATGAAAAATGCTCTTAAAATTATTTCAAACCATTCTGATTTAGGTGTTATAAGTCCAAAATTTTTTCCTTATCCAACAATGTTACCAATTTTTACCGCACTAAATATCGAAAAAGCTAGAGATATATATACTGATAAAAAAGGTGTTGAGGAAAAAATACGATACTGGTATTGGTCGTCGATTTTTACAAAAAATTATTCAAGTTCCGTCGAATCTCGAATTGCAAAAGATTTTTTAGAGATAAAAAAATGGTTCCTCGATGACAAAATGGTCCCAACCGTAGTCGTTGAAGCGCGAAAGGCAGTAGAAAATATAAATCTTGAGGGAGAGGATAATCAAAGCTCGTCAATCTATAAGGCGATATTTTGTGTAATAGTAAAGGAAGGGGCGCTTGATTTTGTTTCTTATGAAGCGCCGGTGTATTTAGAGTTAGAAGATCATCATATCGTTCCTAAATCATGGGGTATTAGTAATAAAGTAGAACAGATTAATAGTATATTAAACAGAACGCCAATTTCTGATATTAGCAATAAAAAAATAATCAGAAATAATTTACCCAATATATATATTAAGGATATGTTCGATAAGGCGGAAAGAAAAGAGGATGTTTATGAACTATTGCAGGCTCACATGATTTCGCAAAAAGCAGTAAATATTTTGTTAAGGGATAATTTTACAGGCGATGATTTTCTAGAGTTTATAGATGAACGAAAAAAAACTTTATTAACCAAAATTAAAAAATTAGTTGGATGTGAACTTTCCGTCGAAGAACAAATTCAAAAAGATCCGAATGAAGTTCTTAAAGCTGTAGAAATAAGAATTAGAAATTTTATTGATTTTGTTTTGCAAAAAAATATTGGACCTGATTATTGGGTGAATGCGATTCCGCAGCACATTAATTCCAAGGTAGATTCAAGATTAAGCGTAACTCAGAATAATGTACCCTATGCAGCAGAAATTATTAATCTTAGGAAAAAATTAGATTATCTTGATATGACGGAATATTGTGACATTATTTTAAACAATAATAACTGGACTTATTTTGAGAAATATTTTCTTAACAAGGAAAACACGGCAAAACATTTTAAACATTTAAGTGATTTTAGAAATCCGATAAAGCATATAAGAGAAAAACAAGAAGTAACCGACAAACTCGGCGAGGCAGCTATTATTTGGTTGAATGGTGTGATTAATAAGGGCCTCGTAGAAGATAAAGACATTGAAGAAGAAAATAGCCCAAGCGAGGCATCGAATAGCCATCCAGATACAAAATTATTTTGGGAAGACATCAAAAAATTCTCGGAAAATATGGCGCTGGTAACTTACGGAAAAGAGGAAAAAGGAATTCTTAAACTTAGTTTAAAAGTTAATAGTAGATTTAAAACTCAAATTACATTATTTAGATTGAAAACCAACGGAGATATTAAATTTTTTTTCGGTGAAATAGAAAAGAAAAATTTGCCCGAGGATATTATTAGTGGAGTAAAAAATAAAATTATTAACTTATTCAATAATGAAGTTAATAGGATTAATGCTAGTGGAACTTATTATTTTAATGTAAATAAGATTCTTAATGAGCCAGAAAAAATTAATAATTTCAAAGAAGTTATAAGAGGATTTGTTAAAAAAGTTTCCAAACAATAATATGTCAGAATTTTATAATCCAACCAGAACAAGAAATATTTACAACCCGAAAAGTTCAGAGCCTTTTAAGTTGTCTCGCTCAAAGATCGAAAATTTCATGCACTGTCCCCGATGTTTCTATATTGATCGTAGATTAGGTATAGGACAACCGCCAGGATTTCCTTTTAACCTAAATTCTGCAGTTGACACTCTTTTAAAGAAAGAATTTGATGTCCATCGAGCAAAACAAAAATCTCATCCACTTATGAAAGCTTATGGTCTAGATGCAGTACCATTTCAGCATGAGATGATTGATGAATGGCGGGAGAACTTTAAAGGTGTACAATATTTTCACAAACCAACTAATTTTATTATTACCGGAGCTGTCGATGATTTATGGAAGGATAAGAATGGTAAAATTATAGTAGTAGACTATAAGTCGACTAGTAAAACGTCTCAAGTTAATCTCGATGCTGACTGGCAAGATGGCTATAAAAGACAAATGGAGATATATCAGTGGTTGCTTCGAAAGAATGGCCTAAAGGTTTCTAATACAGGTTATTTTGTTTATTGCAACGGCAAAACAGACAGAGAATCTTTTGATGGAAAATTAGAATTTGATATTGATTTATTGCCGTATAAAGGTAATGATTCTTGGGTAGAAAAAACACTTATTGAAATTAAAAAGTGTCTTGACGGAAAGATGCCTAAAGCAAGTTCTGAGTGTGATTATTGTAATTATAGAAAAGCCGTTCAGAGAGTGGAAAAATAGAATATTGCTTAAATAGCCATATTTTGCTATTATAAAGAAGTAAGACAACTAAATAGTGAGTTATTAAGAGTGCAGCGAGGGAACTAGCCCGATGACCTGCCAGCAACCCCGGAGTAATCCATCCGGAAGGTGCTAATTCTAGCCCGATAAGGGAAAGATAAAGGTCGATTTTTTATTTTCATAAATAAAAACTCTTTCCGTTCTCGGGGAAGAGCTTTTTTATTATTAATAATCAAATTTATGAAAAAAGAAAACGTTGAAGTAATTAGAAAAACAAATCCAGACGGCTCCACGGAAGACATTATGGTTTATGGGCTAGAGGACGGAGAAGAAAAATATTATACGATTTTAGGAACCGGTTATGGCCTTAACTTTACCCGCTGCTTTTCTATGGGGGCGAATAATAAAGAGAATTTTTGGAGAAGGGTTTTTGGTTATAAAATCATCCCCAATCGAGATCATGCTGATTTGTTAGGGAGGGCCACTGGAGACGACTATATTTCGGTGGAATTTTACGAATTGAGCTGAATTAGAGAGTACTTGACAGAGAAATTATTCAATAACCTGTTTATATTTTGCCTCTTGACAAATTTATTTTAGCTAACGTTAAACAATCTGTAAAGAAAAAAATTTATATATTTACAGGTTGATTTTTATACAGAAAAATGATATAATGTATGTAAATTAACCAATATTAAATAAAAAATTGATATTAAATTTAGTTAAAAATTTACGAAAATTAAAACAATAAAAGGCGATATAACAAAATTAATCATAGACGCTATTGTAAACGCCGCAAATAAGCCATTACTCGGTGGCGGTGGTGTTGATGGGGCTATTCATTCAGCGGCCGGGCCACAATTACTTCAGGAATGTATTGAACTAAAAGGATGTCGTGCTGGTGAGGCCAAAATCACTAAAGGTTATAATTTGCCAGCTAAGTTTATAATTCATACCGTTGGTCCTGTTTATGGCTATGAAGACGGGATTGAAGAGGGGTTATTAGCCTCATGTTATAAAAATAGTTTACTAATTGCTAAAGGAAATGGAATTAAAACAATTGCTTTCCCTTGTATCTCGACTGGTGCTTTTAGATTTCCTAAGGATGAAGCAGCTAAGATTGCGGTTGATACTGTGAAGAAGTTTATTAATGAGTATCCGAATGTATTTGAAGAAATAATTTTTGTGACCCATGAAGAATTAGACTTTAATATTTATAATCAGCTTTTAAATGATTAATTATAATTTTATGTCATTAAAAGACCTGGAAGGAAAACTTTAGAAAAATATTTATTAAAAATATGAAATTAAGCAAAAACAAAGCAATAGTTTTACTGGCATCAGCTGTCTTACTGATAGTTTTAGGTTTGGTAGCCTATTTTATCGTTATTTTTAACGACAGAATAAAAGTCCAATCCGAAGAGATAGAATCTCTAAAAAGTGCTGTACCGATTAAAGAAGAAGTTTCTAAAGAACAAAAAGAAAAAGTAACAGCGGACCGAGAGGATCCCGACTCGCGCATTAAAGCCACTTCGGTTTACTGGGATGAAGATTATAGGGTTTATGCGTTCAACAATAGCATAAATGCTATAGATCTTGACTTCGACACTATCCCTGACGTAGTTCTAAAATCAAACATACAAGGGAAAGATTATTACAAAGATTATGAAGCCTCAAAAATAGAGGTTTATGGCTTCTACATTGAGAAAATTGATACGTCTCCCGTCTTAAGTGATTACTACAATGTTGTAACAAAAGAAATACCTGACAAAAAGATCGGAGAATTTGAAAGAGATTTTGTCACTAGAAACCTACACTACCCCGTCTGTGCGGGCGGCGAAGCTATTAGAGTTGTTTTAAATAAAAAAGGTGACACTATTTTGGTTAAAATAAAAATGGAAAACAAGAACGGAATAAGAAATTATGCGAATTTTGAATTATACAAACTAAAGAAAAGCGGAGGCACTCCCGATTCTGATTACATTTTTTCTTACATAAAAGCAATAAGAAGCCGATACGCAAGTTGCGATTTGGAAAAGTTTGCCAATGTTGATGTGGTGACGGCCATAAAAGAAGCGGGGTTTTGATTTTTATTTTAATACTTATAGGAAAAATGAATATAAATGAAAAAAGAATTCAATTTTTTAAATTATTAATGGGTCTAAATATCTCCCAGGCGTCCATTTTGTTAGGTGAATTCCCGCCCGGAACAAACTTATTAGAATTAAAAAAAGAGGGGCTAATTGAGTTGCTTAAAAATGAAAGGGCGGGCGGTGCCGTAGTTAGTGAATATATAGAAAAATGTGTAATTGATAAAAATTTAATATTTAAAAGTGATGTTAGAGTTTTTGTTTTAGAAAAATTAATTAGTTTATTAAAAAGATTGGAAATTGATCAATCAGAAGAATTTAAGAATAATAGATATATAAAAATTTCTAAAGAAGAGTTATTAGATAAAAGAATAAAGATAGTAATAAAAAAATGTTTGATTGTAATTTTGCAAAGTGGTCGCTTAAATGATTTTTTTAATTTTGTAAAAAAGTTTAATGTTGCTGAAAAAGATTTTTTAGACAGCGAAATAAGAAGAGCGGCTCTAAGAGGGCTAGAAAATTCAGTAGGTGATAGATTGATTATAAATAATAAGGTTGTAATTTTAGATTTAATAAAAGAAACATTAATTTACGGTTGGCTCGTTGACGTTGGAGGGACGTGCAGAATGGAAATCTTTATAAAAACATGCGAGAAAGAGGCTAAAAATCTGTATGTAAAAATTCTTAACAAATCACTTAACCGGGAGTATTGCCAATTGTTATCAAAAGGGCATGTTTCATGTCATCCAGAAATATTTAAAATATTTAATTTACCCAGCTCGTTAGAAGAGCCGCCGTTTATTGAAAATTGGAACAAATTCTATTTCGAAGAAGAATTTAAAAGTATTAAAGATATTTTTAATTTTTCCGATAAGGAGTTGGCTCGCTCATATAAATTGGCCATAAAAAATAGTATTAATTTTGACGACCCAGCTATGGAAGAGATGTTAGGCGAAATTAAGGAGATTGCTAAATTATCTTGGAATGATTTAAGAAAAAAGGTGGGCAAATTCTAATTTTTATTAAATAAAATATAAATCAATGAAAATTTATGGGAAACTAAAATAACTAACCCCTGACAATATGCCCAACATTTTAAAAAAAATCATGTTATTCAAAATCTGTAAAAAAGAAATTAACTATTCGATATTTAAGCCGTGGAAGTGGAAGCGACCATCTTTCAAGAAAATAATAAGAAATATCGCAATTCTGATTATTTTCCTCGGCGCTTTTATTACTGTTAAAGATGAATATATTTATCAATTTGGTGATAGTGGTTTTTCAGATCCCGGAAGTAGTTCGGAAGAGGCCACGTCAGAAAAAACTTGTAATACGATGGGTATTGAATTACACGGAAATGTGGTGACATATATTTCTCCGGAAAACACAGACAAGGATGGTAATCCGCTCAACGATGAAACTGCCTCAGAGGATGTAGTCTTAACTATTGAAGGGGCGGATAAAGATGAAACAGTTAGAGCTATAATTCTGGAAGTCGACTCTTACGGCGGATCTCCAGTAGCCGCCGAGGAGGTAGGCCAGGCGATGAAAAGAGCGACAAAGCCGACGGTTGCGCTCGTTCGCACCGCGGCCATCTCGGCGGCCTATTTGGCCTCTACCGGAGCTAATGTCATTTTTGCTTCGGTTTTATCCGATATCGGCGGCATCGGCGTTACCATGTCTTATTTGGATAGTTCCAAACAGAACATAAAAGATGGTCTTACATATAATTCTCTAAGCTCCGGCAAGTTTAAAGATTATGGTGATCCCGACAAGCCATTAACTTCCGAAGAACGTGAACTATTAATGAGAGACGTAAATATAATGAATGAGAATTTTATCAAAGCAGTAGCCGCTAACCGCAGTTTGGATGTTGATAAAGTTAAACTGTTGGCCGATGGTTCGTCCCTGCCCGGTCAGATGGCGCTGGAGAACGGGTTAATCGATAGAATCGGCGGAATGGTGGAAGTAAAAGAATATTTAAAGGAAAAAATCGGGGAAGAGGTGGAGGTTTGTTGGTAGAGTCTATTTAATTTTTGAAAATATATGCCTTTCAAAAGTCAGGCGCAAAGAAAATGGATGTTTGCCAATAAACCGGAGATGGCGGAAAGATGGGCGGCGGAAACTCCCCAGGGTAAAAAGCTACCTAAAAAGTTAAAGAAGAAGAAATAAAATTATTCTTTAGAAAAAATTTAGATATTTTTCTGCTTTAATATGACCATCTGGGATAAAATTTATCAAAATTATAAAAAGGGCGGAGAAGCGTACGCGACTCTAGACGATGGTTTAATTCCCAAGTTTCTCGAGTTTATTAAGACTAATGATTTTAAAGTTAAGAAGGTTTTGGATATCGGCTGCGGTAATGGTAAATATCTAGTATTCCTAAAAAATCTGGGCTTCAAAACTACCGGCATTGATTCCAGCCCGACGGCGGTGGAGATGACGAAGAGTAGTCTGAGCGATAATTCCGATATTCAATGTCTTAATATGTATGAATATACTCCGCCCGTGGCGCAGTATGATTTGATAATCTCTATTGCCGCCATTCATCACGGTCTTAAAAAACAGGTTCGTGATTTAATTAAACGCATTTACGCCTCTCTTTTGCTGGGTGGCCGTTTTTTCATTACGTTACCGGATAACGGCGGTAGCGCCCATTGGACGATGATGGTCAATCATGAAGAAATAGAACCTGGGACCAGAGTCCCTGCTTCCGGACCGGAAAAAGGATTGCCTCACAGCTCGTTTACTGTAGAAGAAATAAAAGAAATGTTTTCCGAGTTTAAAAATGTAAATACGCAATTATTATCGGATCGAGGTCGGTGGATAGTGACGGGAGAGAAATAATTTTAAAATATTTGAAAATTGGAGCGGGAAAAATTTGCGCTGCGAGGATGTGGATAACCATTTTCACCAAGCGGTGAAAATGGTTCCGATCGGTTCAAATGTCGTGAATTTTTTATAGAAGAAAAAAATTAATCATCGTAATAAAACCCCTTAAAATATGCTTTTATTGTCTCTAATCTTATTGGTCGTTGTTATTTATTTCGTCTTTTTTATTTCCCAGTTTTATAATGTTACTTTTAAGAACTACCCGCCTTTTGTCCCGACGGACAGAGAAACGGTTCGGGAAATTATCGCCGCGGTTCAAATACCGGAGCAGGCGACGATTTATGAACTGGGCTGCGGGCGCGCTCTATTTTTAAGAGAGGTAGAGAAGGCTTATCCGAAAACTAAATTAATCGGTCTGGAAAACCTGTTCAGCCTTTATTTATTAACTAAGATTCACTTAAAATTGCGGAGGAGCAAAATAGAATTATTAAAGGGAGATTTTTTTAAGGTTAATTTGGGAAATGCGGCTTTGATTTATTGTTATTTGAATAACACGACCATGACGAGGCTCGGGGAAAAGTTCAAACGAGAATGTCGGAGCGGTACGCAGATTATCAGCCGCAGTTTCATTCTTCCCGGGTTCGAGCCGGAGAAGGTTGTTAGGATAAAAAACAAACCGGTATATTTTTATAAAATATAGCTTTAAATATGCTAAATGGCGGTAGGCGGAGCTTGGTGAAATAAATTCGTCCAATCGTGATGGAAGAAAGATAAAGATATTCTTTAGAAAAAATTTAGATATTTTTCAGCCTCCATGTCTTATAATTACCTTATTAATAAGGTGATTATAAAATATGGGGGATTTTTTATATGAATAAGCCGGAAATCGATAAATTTTTAGATTCG
>CAZAJY010000011.1:0-19918 GCA_964485905.1 uncultured Candidatus Saccharibacteria bacterium
ATAAAACCGAAACCTTTGTCAGAGACCAATTTTTTAATTGTACCGGTCATTGATTTTAGATTACTTTATAAAATACAAACGAATGATATGTTCTAAAAATCGACTATGTTTTTGTACCACACCTCTAATTTGTATTTAGACTATAGCACCCCTCATTTTTTCTGTCAAGTCTATATTGTGGATAACTTACTTGACATATATATACATATAGTATAGGCTGTTCACACATTAGCAAGATTGAGTCCTGGGGGAAAGAATTAGAAGTTTTTAAAAAACACTTGCTTATCATAAGAAAAAGATAAATTTTATCAAATTAAAGACGCCTTAGTCGGAAAGGTGTCATTTTTGCTTGTGGTTTAAATTAACAATAAGTTTTTATGAAAATAATTTCAAAAAGAGAGAAAAAGTATTTTGGAAAGTTTAAGGCTCCTTTGGTGGAAATCCCTAATCTGGTTTCCCATCAGACGGAATCTTTTAAATGGTTATTGGAAAAAGGTTTAGCTGAAGTTTTTAAGGAATTTTCTCCTATTAGAGATTATGCTGAGAAAAAATTTGAACTCTCTTTTTCATCTTTTGAAATTTCTCAACCAAAATATGATGAACATTATGCCAAGGATAATAAGATGTCCTACGAGGGTCAACTAAAGGCCAAAGTGAAATTAAAGAATAAATTACTTTCTACTGAAAAGGAACAGGAAATCTTTTTAACAGATATTCCATTAATGACCAATCATGGAACTTTTATCATTAATGGTATTGAAAGAGTTATTGTACCGCAATTAGCTCGTTCCTTCGGTATGTTCTTTACGGTTAATGAACTTAAGGGCAAAAGATATTTTGGTGCTAAAATTATTCCATCTCGTGGGGTTTGGATTGAAATAGAATCTGATGCGGATGATTTAGTTTACGTTAAGATTGATAAAAAAAGAAAATTCTCGGTTACTTCATTACTTAGGGTTCTAGGTTGTACCGATAAGCAAATGTTGGAATTTTATAAAGATAATCCCGTGGCTCAAAAGGCAATGGAATTAAATTTAGCAAAAGATCACGCTAAGACTTTAGAGGATTCATACATTGAAATATATAAAAGATTACGTGATGGTGATTTAGCTACAGCTGAAAATGCCCGAGATTTTATCAGTGGTATTTTTAATCCAGATCGTTATGATATTTCTAAGGTTGGACGTTTTCGTTTTAATAAAAGATTTTCCAAGAGTATGGATCTTAAGGAATTAGACCGTAAGACTATAAATTTGGATGATGTTTTGACTATTGTTGCAAAAGTGATTTCTCTTAATCATGATGAGGATGCTGTTGAAGATGATATTGATCATTTAGGTTCTCGTCGAGTACGTTTTGTCGGTGAACTTTTCCAAGCAAAAATAAGGGTTGGTATGTCGCAGATGAAAAGAAATATTCAGGATCGAATGTCTACAGTTGATCCCGATATTACTATGCCAGTAAATTTCGTTTCCCCACGACCACTACAAGCCAGAATTAAGGAGTTCTTTACTACGAATCAATTGTCACAATTTATGGCACAGGAAAACATTGTGCAAGAAATTGAACACTTGAGAACTTTGTCGGCCCTTGGTCCAGGGGGTTTGACTCGTGAGCGTGCTGGTTTTGAAGTACGTGATGTGCATCCTTCACACTATGGTCGTGTATGTCCAATTCATACACCAGAAGGTCCAAACATTGGTTTGATTTTAAGGTTATCAGTTTATGCCCGAGTTAATGATTTTGGTATGATTGAAACACCTTATGTTAAAATTAAGAACGGTGTTATTACCGAAGAAATAAAATATTTAAACGCACTAGAGGAAGAAAACTTTAAAATCGCCCATGCTGCCACTCATACTGATGAAAAAGGAAAAATAATTGATGAAGAGGTGGAAGTCCGTGTCAATGGTATACCAACTGTTGTTAAAAGTTTGGAAGTGGATTTTATGGATGTGGCAACTAATCAAGCTTTCTCTATCGCTACCTCTTTAATTCCATTCTTGAATCACGATGATGCGAACCGTGCCTTGATGGGTTCTAACATGCAGAAACAAGCCGTGCCTTGTTTGAGTCCACAGGCGCCATTGGTTGCTACAGGTATTGAAGAGGCTGCCGCTCGCTATACTGGCCGTTTGATTTATGCTGAAGAAGCTGGTGAAGTGACTTATGTAGATTCTAAAAAAATTAAAATCACAAATGATAAGGATAAAGAAAAAGAATATGATTTAATTCAATTCTCTCGAACTAATAGCTTTACTGTTTTTCATCAAAGACCAGTTGTTTCTTTCGGACAGAAAGTCAAAAAAGGAGATTTACTAGCCGATACTTCTTCCTCTGATAAAGGCCAAACAGCCATTGGTCAAAATGTTTTGATTGCTTTTATGTCTTGGTCAGGATCAAACTACGAAGATGCGATTATCTTATCTGAAAGATTAGTTAAGGATAGTAAATTTACTTCTATTCATATTGAAGAGTTTGTTATTAATGTTCGTGATACAAAATTAGGACCAGAAGTGACGACTCACGATATTCCAAATGTTGGTGAAGCGAAATTAAAAAATTTGGATGAGGACGGTGTGATTCGTGTCGGAGCAGAAGTTCGACCTGGCGATATTATTGTTGGTAAAATTACACCAAAGGGCGAAACACAATTAACACCAGAAGAAAGATTGTTAAGATCAATTTTTGGTGAGAAAGCTCGTGATGTTAAAGATACGTCTAAGAGATTGGAAGGAGGAAAGAAAGGAAGAATAGTGTCAGTTAAAATTTTCTCTCGTGAGAAAGGAGATAAATTAGAAAGCGGTATTATAAAAAGAATTCATATTGAAGTAGCTGAACTTCGCAGTATTTCTGTTGGAGATAAATTATCAGGACGTCATGGAAACAAAGGAGTTATTTCCAAAGTTTTGCCAGAAGAAGATATGCCATATATGCCAGATGGACGACCAGTAGATATGATTTTAACGCCACTAGGTGTTCCTTCTCGTATGAACTTGGGACAGATTATGGAATTACATTTAGGACTTGCTGCTAATACATTAAACTATCAAGCGATCGTACCACCATTCGCTGGTGCTACGGATTCTGAAATTAAAGCCGAATTAGTTAAAGCTGGTTTTAGAGAAAGTGGTAAAATGAAATTATGTGATGGCCGAACTGGTGAAGGTTTCCAGCAAGAAGTTGCCGTCGGTTATATGTATGTTTTGAAACTACATCATGAAGTTGAAGATAAACTTCATATGCGTTCAATTGGACCATATTCATTAATTACTCAACAGCCATTAGGTGGACGAGCCCAAGGAGGAGGTCAGAGATTTGGAGAAATGGAAGTCTGGGCTTTGCTTGGACATGGTGCTGCTTATACTTTGCGTGAAATGTTAACAATTAAATCTGACGATATCGTCGGTCGTTCAGCGGCCTTTGATTCCATCGTGAAAGGTGAGCGAATTAAACAACCAAATATTCCGGCTTCGTTTAACGTGCTTCTCAATAATTTGAGAGGATTAGGTCTAGACGTTGAACTTTTAAAAGGCAAAAGACAAGTAGATGAGAGATAATTAAAATCATTAATTAGACAAAAATAAAAATATGAATAATAAAAACAAAAACGTTGAATTCAATGATTTTGATGCCATATCATTAAAAGTAGCGTCTCCTGAGGTCATTAAAGACTGGTCTTATGGTGAAGTAACGAGACCAGAAACTATTAATTATAGAACACAACGTTCAGAAAAGAGTGGTTTATTTGATGAGAAAATTTTCGGTCCAGATAAAGATTTTGAGTGTTATTGTGGTAAATACAAAGGTATCCGTTATAAAGGAATTATTTGTGAAAAATGTGGAGTGGAAATTACTCGTTCAATCGTACGTCGAGAAAGGATGGGCCATATTGAATTAGCTTCTCCCGTATCTCATATTTGGTTCTTGCGCGGTATTCCATCAAAGATCGGAACAATTCTTGGAATGACCACAGCTGATTTAGAAAAAGTTATTTATTTTGCCGGTTATATTATTACAGTTACTCATGAATCAGAAAGAGAGAGAATCTTACATGATATTGATAATGAATTTAAGCAAAAAGTTAAGACTGTTCAAGACGAAAAGACAAAGGAAGCCTTGAAAGAACTCTTAATTAATGCGAAGAAAGAAGTTGAGAATATCCGTGAGGGAGTAGTTATTGATGAGGTATTGTATCATAAATATTCCATGAAATATGGTTCGCTGTTTGAGGCGGCAATCGGTGCCGAGGCGATCTTTAATATTTTAAAGGATATTAAATTAGTAGATTTAGAGAAAAAATTAGAGGGACAATTAGAAAAAGCTGGTTCATTAGAAAGAGAAAAATTAAATAAAAGAATTTCTTTAGTACGTTCAATGAGAGAGGCCAATGTTAAGCCCGAATGGATGTTTATGATTCGTATTCCAGTGATTCCACCCGCTCTACGACCGATGGTGCCATTAGATGGTGGCCGTTATGCGACTTCAGATGTTAACGATTTATATCGTCGTGTAATTAATAGAAATAATCGTCTTTTGAAATTAAAAGAGATAAATGCGCCAGAAGTCATTCTAAGAAATGAAAAAAGAATTTTGCAGGAAGCCGTGGATTCTTTGATTGATAATTCTATTCGTAGCGGTAACGATTCTTTTTCAGCTGTTGGAAACTCACAAAAACGAGCTTTGAAATCTTTGGCCGATAATCTTAAAGGTAAAAGAGGTTTATTTAGACAGAATCTTCTAGGTAAGCGCGTTGATTATTCTGGCCGATCGGTTATTGTCGTAGGTCCAGAGTTAAAACTTAATCAATGTGGTTTGCCGAAATTGATGGCCCTGGAACTTTTCCGACCTTTTGTTATTTCTGAACTTTTGAAAAAAGAATTAGCCTTTAATATTCGTGGTGCAGGTCGTTTAATTGATGACAGTATTCCAGAGGTTTGGGCAATTCTGGAAGAAGTAATTGAAAATAAATATGTTCTCTTGAACCGAGCACCAACTTTGCACCGCCTTGGTATTCAAGCTTTCAAACCAGTTTTGATTGAAGGTTCCGCTATTCAAGTCCACCCTCTTGTTTGTACTGCTTTTAACGCCGACTTCGACGGAGACCAAATGGCCGTTCACGTTCCACTTGGTGAGGAAGCACAAATTGAAGCTCATGAAATTATGGCGGCTGATAAAAATATTCTTAAGCCAGGTAATGGTGAGCCAACCGTATCGGCTAAACTTCTGGATATTATTTTGGGTTGTTATTGGATGACAAAAGATATGGCTGGTGAGCTTGGTGAAGGTAAATATTTTTCTTCACCAAATATGGCTATCACCACTTTTGATTTTGGTGGAATTTCTATTCGAGCCAAGATTCACGTACTTGGTACTGGTAAGGCTCGTTATGCGCAGCTTGGTGGTAAACCGTTTGAGACGACTGTAGGCCGAATATTGTTTAATAGTACCTTACCAACAGATTATCCGTTTGTGAATAAGGAAATTACCAAGAAAACTATGTCAGCAATTCTTGATGATTTAATTAATGAATATGGTATTAGCAATATTCCAAAAGTTTTAGACAAGATTAAAACTTTTGGTTTCAAATATGCTACTTATTCTGGTGTAACTTGGGGTATTGATGACTTAAATATTCCAACTGAAAAACCACAGGTTATTGCTGGTGCTAAAAAGAAATCTTCAGAAGTTCAAAATTATTTTAATGAAGGACTTTTAACTGATGAAGAAAAATTAAGAAAGAATATTGAGATTTGGCACGGGGCTAAGAATGATTTGGAAAAGCTTATTCCTAAGACTTTGGATCCAAATGGTTCCGTTTCTGATATGTGGGTTTCTGGTGCTCGTGGTTCTCTTGGAGCAATTACTCAGATGGCTGGTATGAAAGGTTTGATTCAAAATACTGCCGGTGAGACAATTCAACATCCAGTTATTGGTTCTATGAAAGAAGGTTTAACACCGATTGAATATTTCATTACAACTCACGGTTCGCGAAAAGGTTTGACAGACACAGCTTTGAACACAGCTAAGGCCGGATACTTAACCCGTCGTCTTTTTGACGTGGCTCAGGATATTGTAATCACCGAAGCAGATTGTAAGACTAAGGAGAGTATTTGTATTAAAAATCAGGGTGAATTCGAATCTGGAGTTTCTGTCTCAAAACATATTCGCGGAAGAGTTTTAGCCGCCGATGTTCTTAATAAGACAGGTGAAGTTTTGTTTAAAAAAGGTCATCTCCTAAAGAAAGATGAAGCACAAAAGGTTGAAACAGAAGGAGTTGGTGAAGTTTTTGTTCGTTCGCCTCTGACTTGTAAAACAGTACATGGTGTTTGTGCCCAGTGTTATGGTTCAGACCTTGGTTTAGGTGAATTGGTTGGTATTGGTGAGGCAGTAGGAACTGTTGCTGCTCAAGCTATTGGTGAACCTGGTACCCAGTTAACAATGCGTACTTTCCACTCTGGAGGTACCGCATCTGTCGGTGGAGATATTACTCAAGGTTTGCCTCGTGTGGAAGAAGTTTTTGAGAAACGTAAACCAAAAAGTCCAGCTGTTGTTTCTAAATGTAATGGTGTCGTGACTTCTGTAAAAGATATGGGTAAAGAAAAGATTATCACTGTTTTGCCAGAAATTGAAGATAAGGCTAAAGCTAAAAAAGCTGGCGAAATAGAATATGAATTTAGTTTCCGCCGCGTGGCTTTGGTTAAGTCTGGTGACAATGTGAAGAAGGGTCAATTATTGACAGATGGCTCCGCTGATATTGATGAATTATTTAAGTATGGCGGTCGCGAGAAGACCATGAGTTATGTTATTACTGAAGTTAATAAGCTCTATGAACTTCAAGGAGAAGCTGTATCTAGAAAACATATTGAAATTATTGTGAAGCAAATGTTCTCTCGTCTAAAAGTCAAAGATCCAGGTGATACAACTGTTTCAGAAGATGATGTTGTGGATGAATTGGATTATCGTTTGGAAAATGAGGAGGCTGAGGCTAAAGGTAAATTGGGGATGAAAGCTGAGCCATTGGTTATGGGTATTACAGAAGCATCACTTGCTCGCCGATCATTCTTATCAGCCGCTTCTTTTCAGCATACCAATCGCGTTTTGATTAATAATGCTGTTCGTGGATCTGTAGATCCTCTGCTTGGCCTAAAAGAAAATGTTATAATTGGTAGATTGATTCCAGCTGGTACTGGCCATCCCGATTCTCCAAAATTCAAGATTGTGGAAGAGTTTATGAAAGAACTAAACGCAGAAAGAGGGGAAGAATAAAAAGGTGCTATACTTGGATTGTTTATTAATTTAATTTAAAAATAATCTATGAATACTAAAAGAGGTTTCGTGATTCCGCTCATTATTGTTATCATCGCTATTTTAGCGATTGGTGGGGGTGTGTTTATTTACGAAAACAAAAAAGCTGAGGCACCAGAACTTCCTCAAATAATCGGTGGCGACAAAGACGAACATGGATGTCTTGGTCCAGCTGGATATTCTTGGTGTGCCAAAAAAAATAAATGTTTACGTGTCTGGGAAGAAAAATGTGAAATAGCAGCGACTTCAACCGATAATATTGTTTGTACAATGGAGGCTAAATTATGCCCCGATGGTTCATATGTTTCTCGTCACGCACCCAATTGTGAGTTTGCTTCGTGTCCCAATAATTAAATAATGAGTACTAGTGTTGAAAAAATAAAAGAAAGATTGAATATTGTGGATCTTTTGGGTAGCTATATTAAGCTGGAGAAGGCAGGGAAGAATATGAAAGCGCGATGTCCATTCCATAATGAAAAAACTCCTAGCTTTTTTGTGTCGGCCGAAAGAGA
Organism: uncultured Candidatus Saccharibacteria bacterium; assembly: GCA_964485905.1. Lineage (GTDB taxonomy): Bacteria > Patescibacteriota > Minisyncoccia > Phycocordibacterales > GWA1-40-21 > CAIJXO01. The sequence goes on from CAZAJY010000011.1 coordinate 7,821, forward strand.
TTCTTATTATTGTTTTGGTTGTGGGGCAAAAGGGGATATCTTTACTTTCGTGCAGGCCTTCGAGGGTGTAGATTTTTTTGGTGCATTAAAATTATTAGCTGAAAGAACTGGTGTTACTTTGGAAAGAGGAAATTTTGAGCAAAAAAACGATAAGGAGGCAATTTTCAATGCTTTGGAGGCGGCGACACAGTTTTTTGAATCAAATTTACCGAAGTCACCCAGCGCTCAAAAATATTTAGAGAAAAGGGGATTAACAGAAAAAACAATTAAAGAATGGCGAATTGGTTTTGTGGCTGATGATTGGCGCGCGCTGTATGATTATTTAACGGCTCGTAAATTTAGTGATATTGGAATAGAACAGGCGGGCTTGATTAAGAGAAATGAGCGTTCTTTTTATGATCGTTTTCGTGGCCGGATTATGTTTCCAATTCGTGACAGTGCTTCTCGTGTAGTAGGATTTACTGGTCGTATTTTACCAGAGAATGACGATGGTAAATCAGCCAAATATATAAATAGTCCGGAAACAGTCGTCTTCAATAAATCACGAATTCTTTTTGGTTTTGATTTAGCAAAATTAGCCATTAAGAAATTTGATTATTCTATTATTGTAGAAGGGCAGATGGATATTATTATGTGCCATCAGGCCGGCTTTCAAAATGTAGTGGCCACTTCGGGTACAGCTCTTACACCAGAACATCTGATCTTACTTCGCCGAATTTCTAATCGTGTGATTATGGCTTTTGATGCAGATAAAGCAGGAATAAATGCTGCCACTAAAGCTTGGCAATTGGCCCTATCATTGGGAATGGAAGTGAAAATTGCTGAGTTTAAAGATGGTAAGGATCCAGCAGATATTATTTTAAGTATCAATGGTCAGGAAAAATTTAAAGATGCTTTGAAAAATTCTATGCATATTATTGATTTTTATTTAGTAAAAATTTTAGTTGAAAAATTAGATGACAGAAAATTAGGAGGAGAAGTACGAGAAAAAGTATTGCCATTTTTAGCCTTAATTGAAAGCAGTATTGAAAAATCACATTGGGTTAAAAAAATTAATGAAAAGACAGGAATTAAGGAAGAAGCAATTTGGGAAGATTTGAAAAAAGTAAAAATTGAGGCCGGAGTTGATGGTGCTGGCGTTAAGATTTCAAATTTCAACGATAAGACAGTAATTGATAAAGCTGATTCCATTGAAAAGAGGATAATCGGAGTTATAAAATGGCAGGAAAAAGATACAGAAAAAGTTATTGATATTGAAAAATCTAAGGTGCAAGTAAAAGAAATTATTGGTGAAGAAAATTTTAAAAAATGGCAAAATGTATCAGATTTGATTTTGAATGAAGCTGTCTTTGAGGCAGAACAATATTATGATAAGAAAAAGTTACAGGCAGTATTAGATGAACTTTTAATGGAATTAGAGAAAGAATATATTACTAAAGAATTGAGTAAGCCACGGAGTATTGAAGAGCAAAATAAATTAATAAAGAGATTAGCTAAATTAAAATAAAAAAATGACAAAGACAAAGACAAAGAAAAAAGCAAAAAAGTTAGTAAAAAAAGCTAAAAAAATAGCTAAAAAAGTTAAAAAGGTTAACCCTTCGAAAAGACTCAGGGCAGGAAAAGTCACTAAAAAAGTGTTGTCATTTAAGGCTCAAAAAGCAGTTGATAAAAAGAAGGAATATGAAGTTAAGACATTGAGATTGTTATCAAAAGGAAAGGAAAGAGGTTTTATTACCTATGATGAAATTTTAAAAGAGTTTCCACATATTGAAACTGATGTGATGTTTTTAGATGAGCTTTATAATCGATTATCAACCACTGGTGTAGACGTATTAGAAGGTGGTGGAATGTTGGATATTGAAAAAGAAGAGGAATTAATTAAAAAATATACTTATAGTGGTCGGGGTGATTCTAGTTATGATTCCATTCAGATGTATTTAAAAGAGATTGGTCAGTATCCTTTGATTCCAGCTACTATGGAAAAAGAATTGGCCCGAAAGATTTTGCAGGGTGATGAGGAAGCAAAAAATCTTTTAGCTCGAGCGAACTTGCGATTAGTTGTATCCATCGCCAAAAAATATGTTGGACGAAGCGCTGATCTTACCTTATTGGATTTGATTCAGGAAGGAAATTTGGGCTTGTTTAAGGCGGTAGAAAAATTTGATTGGACAAAGGGTTATAAATTTTCTACTTATGCTACTTGGTGGATTCGGCAAGCCATTACTCGTGCTTTGGCCGATCAAAGCCGAACGATTCGCGTACCGGTGCACATGGTGGAAACTATCGCTAAATATAAACAATGTGTGAGAAGACTTTCTACAGATTTAGGGCGAGAACCATTACCAGAAGAAATTGCAACTGAAATGGGAATTGATATTGAAAAAGTCTTTAATATTGAAAAGATTGATCAAGACACTGTCTCATTAGAAACACCAGTGGGGGATGATGGTGATGATGGAAAATCTACATTGGGTGATTTTGTTTCGGATGATAAAATACTTTCTCCAGATCAGGATTCTTCACGCCGAATTTTAACTGATCAAGTTAAAGAAATTTTGAGTGACTTGTCTCTAAAAGAAAGAAAAATTCTAGAAATGCGTCATGGTTTAATTGATGGCATCACTCATACTTTGGAAGAAGTAGGTAAAGAATTTGGTGTGACTCGAGAACGTATTCGCCAAATCGAAGCTAAAGCTCACGAAAAAATCCGCGTCCATGGGAAGATAAATAGATTGCAGAATTATTAATTAGTGGGGTTTTCTGTTTGTATGGTTTATGATATTATCTTCAGATGGAATCGAAACAAGATAAAGGCCATTTGCACCCGATGACGCAGTTTATAAACCGCGCCAACGCCATTTTTAATGAAATGGGTTTTACTTTGGTGGACGGGCCGGAATTGGAAACGGAACATTATAATTTTGATATGTTAAATGTGCCGAAAGATCACCCGGCGCGTGATATGCAGGATACTTTTTGGGTTAAACAAGACGAAAAAGAAAAAGAGAGAAGATTATTGAGAACGCATACTAGTCCCATCCAAATTCGTTATATGAATGGCAAAAAGCCACCATTTAAGATTATTTGTTTTGGCAAGGTTTTTAGAAATGAAGCAACAGACGCTTCTCATGAAATGACATTTCATCATATAGAAGGTTTGTTTGTTGATCAAGATGTGACCATGGCTGATTTGAAATCTACGCTGAATACTTTTTTTGATAAATTTTTTGAACGTAATGTTAATGTCCGTTTTCGCCCCAGCTTTTTTCCATTTGTGGAACCAGGTTTAGAGGTAGACGTTTCTTGTTTTAAATGTGATGGAGGTAAAGCCGGTTGTTCAATTTGTAAGGGAACAGGCTGGGTAGAAGTAGGTGGGGCTGGAATGGTTCATCCGAAAGTCTTAGAAGGAGTAGAGATTGACGCTACTAAATGGCGCGGTTTTGCTTTTGGTTTAGGTGTAGATAGAATTATTATGACTAAGTACGGCATTGATGATATTCGTTTATTTTATTCCGGCGATTTAAGATTAGTAAATCAATTTTAAATATATGAAAGTATCTTATAAATGGTTAGATGAATATTTTGATCATAAACTACCGGTGGTGGAAGAGGCGGTTGAGGCTTTGACCATGCATTCTCAGGAAGTAGATGCCGTTGAAAAAGTAGACGGAGATTATGTTTTAGATGTGAAGGTAATGCCGAATATGGCTCATAATTGTTTATGTCATCGAGGAATTGCTCGAGAGTTGTCGGTTCTATTTAATTTGCCGATGAAGAAATATTCGCGCGAATTGAAACCGACGGTTGATTTGGGCGTGAGTAAATTAAAGTTGGAAGTTAAGATTGAAAATCCTGCGGACTGTCGACGTTATATTGGTCAAGTTATAGAAAATATAAAAATTGGTCCTTCACCGGAGTGGCTTAAAAGACGCCTAGAGACCCTAGGTCAACGTTCCATTAATAATTTGGTGGACGCGACAAACTTTGTTATGTTGGAGCTGGGACAGCCAACCCATGTTTTTGACGCTGATAAAATCGGTGGTAATTTGATTGAAATTAAAAAAGCTAAAGTTGGTGATGATTTAAAGACCTTGGATGGAAAGGAGGTAATTTTAGATGATAGTGTTTTGGTTATTTCTAATAATGATAAAGCCCTAGCTATTGCTGGTATAAAGGGTGGTGTTTTGGCAGAAATTGATGCCGAGACAAAAAATATTGTTTTGGAATCGGCTAACTTTGACCCGGTTTTAATTAGAAAGACGGCGCAAAAAATAAAGATTCAAACAGATGCGTCTAAACGCTATGAAAATGATTTAACTCCGGAATTATGTGGCGAAGCCATGGATGTTTTAGTTAAATTGATTTTGGAAACAGCCAGCACTGCCGAAACGAGAGTTGCTCAAGCGGTTGATATTTATCCAGCACGAGCGAAAAAAGTTTCTCTGGGTGTCTCAGCTGAAGAGGTGGAAAAAGTTCTTGGTCTTAAAATTAGTGAAGAAGAAATTGAAGATATTTTTAAAAGCTTTGATTTTGTTTATAAGAAAGAGGGGGATCAATTGGTAATAGAAGTACCAGGAGAACGTTTGGATTTGCGTATCAAAGAAGATTTAGTCGAGGATATTGGGCGAATCTATGGTTATGATAAATTAACCGATAGCCGAATCGAAGCCGTTCAAAATAAGGGGACAATTAATAAAAGTTTTTATTATGCTAGTCAGATTAAAAAGATTTTGGTTGGCCATGGTTTTTCCGAGATTTATGGTTATGCTTTTGCCGAAACTGGAGAGATTGAATTAGCTAATTCGGTGGCGCCAGAGAAAAAGTTTTTGCGGACAAATTTATCAGATGGAATGAAAAACTATCTGGAATTTAATGTCCGTTATTCAGAATTAGTAAATATGTCGCAAATAAAAATCTTTGAGATTGGTAAGGTTTTTAAAACGAATGATGAACATAATAATTTGGTCTTAGGTGTAAAAGGATTAAAAAAAGATATTGAAGTTTTGACTGAGGCAATTGAAATAATAGAGAAAAACCTGAATATTAAATTAAAGAAAATAAATAGCGAAGAAAATATTTTTGAATGTGATTTTGATCATCTGATAAAAGATTTACCGGAACCTAAAGAATATGATTTTATGATGCCGGAAGTAGATAAAAATATGCGATTTAAGAAAATCTCTGTTTATCCTTTTATGGTGCGTGATATTGCGGTTTTTGTACCAGAGAATATTCCTGCTGATAATGTCCTTAAAATAATTCTTGAAGAAGGAACAGATTTGATTGTGAGAAGCCGTTTATTTGATACTTTTAAAAAGGGTGAAAAAATTTCCTATGCTTATCGCCTAGTCTTTCAATCTTACGAGAAAACCTTATCCGATGAGGAAGTAAATAAGATCATGGCCCAAATTACCGCCAAATTAAGTGCCCAAAAAGACTGGCAAGTTAGATAATAATTTGGTATAATAGAAGGGTAAAAGCTTTAAGCTTATTTTATTTATGCCCAAAGAAAAAGAGGTAAAAAAGAAGGATAATGAAGGACATTATGGAGCCGATCAGATCCAGGTTTTGGAGGGTTTGGAGCCGGTACGAAGACGTCCTGGTATGTATATTGGGACAACTGGACCAGAGGGTTTGCATCATTTAATTACCGAAATTTTTGATAACTCACGAGATGAGGCGATGGGTGGTTTTGCTAATGATATTGAAATTGTTTTGTTACCGGGTAATCGCGTACGAATTACTGATAATGGTCGTGGTATTCCAGTGGATGTTCATAAACAAACAAAAGTGTCAGCTTTGGAAACAATTATGACAGTTCTTCATGCTGGTGGAAAATTTGGTGGTGAAGGAACTGGTTATAAAGTCTCAGGTGGTTTGCACGGCGTTGGTGCATCTGTAGTAAATGCTTTGTCAGTTTATATGAAGGTGACCGTGCATAAAGATGGAGGGGTTTATATGCAAGAATATTCTAAAGGTAAGAAAAAATCAGCTGTTAAAAAAATCGGCAATACTAAATTTCACGGGACGATTGTTGTTTTTGAACCAGACGCCGAGATCTTTAAGGAGGGGATTGTCTTTGATTGGAATAACGTTTTCTCTCATATGCGTCAGCAGGCCTATCTGGTTAAGGGTTTAAAAATTTCTGTTATAGACGCTAGGGAAACCACTCAAAAATTTGATGAAGCGGATGTGTTTTATTTCCGCGATTTGGGAGTGGAAGCACCATCACAAACTTTTTATTTTGAAGGTGGATTATATTCTTTAATTAAATTTTATAATCAATTTCAAAAACCGATTCATAAGAATATTTTTTATGTTGAGAAAAAAGTTGAAGGTGTGGAATCTGTAGAAGTTGCTTTACAATATGTTGATGATATTTCTGCTCGTGTGGTTGCTTTTGCAAATAATATTTATACTCCGGAAGGTGGAACCCATACAACTGGTTTTAAGGCGTCTTTAACAAGAATTTTAAATTCCTATGGTCGGAAAAATGGTTTGATAAAAGATAGTGAGGATAATTTTACTGGTGATGATGTAATGGAAGGATTAACCGCTGTTGTTTCTGTTAAATTACGTGAAATTCAATTTGAGGGTCAAACCAAGGCTAAATTAGGTAGCCAGGAAGCACGAGCGGCCGTGGAAGATGTTTTTGGGACGGCATTTGATGCTTTTCTAGAAGAAAACCCAGAAGATGCCCGAGCAATAGTTAATAAGGTTATTTTGGCTTTACGAGCCAGAAAAGCAGCCAAAGCGGCTAAGGATTCTATCTTACGAAAAGGGGCACTTGAGGGTATGACCTTACCAGGGAAATTGGCAGATTGTCAAAGTAGTGATGCTTCAGAGTCAGAATTATTTATTGTAGAGGGAGATTCAGCCGGTGGTACAGCCAAAACTGGTCGTGATCGTCGCACTCAGGCCATCTTACCTTTACGTGGAAAGATTTTAAATATAGAACGGGCTCGTTTGGATCGCATGCTCGGTTCAGAACAAATTAAAAATTTGATTTTGGCTTTGGGTACAGCAATTGGCGATACTTTCACTTTAGAGAAGCTTCGTTATTTTAAAGTAATAATTGCAACAGATGCCGATGTAGATGGTGCGCATATTCGGACTTTACTTTTGACACTATTTTATCGTTATTTCCGTCCTTTAATTGATGGTGGCTATATTTATATCGCTCAACCACCACTTTATAAAATAAAAAAAGGTAAAGAAGTAACTTATATTTATTCCGAGGAAGAAAAAGCTAAAAAGTTTGGTAAAGATACCCAAGTAGAGATGGTTGAAGTTGGTGAAGGCGAAGCTGTAGAAACTGAAGTTGCTGAAGAAAAAGATGAAAAGAAAGCAGAGAAAAATGAAAAACTTCATGTTCAACGCTATAAAGGTCTTGGAGAAATGAATGCCGAAGAACTTTGGGAGACAACAATGGATCCCGCTCGACGTGTTTTAAAACAAGTTAATATAGTAGATGCTCAAGAAGCCGATAAGGTATTTGATATGTTAATGGGCACCGATGTCCCAGCTCGCAAATCTTTCATTCAGTCCAACGCCAAATTAGCTAATTTGGATATTTAGTCTATTTCTTTTCAGAATCAATAAAGGATAATCCCATCTTTTGATTTTTAGCTTCAAAGAGAAGGACTTTAAAAGTATAGCTTTTACCAAGCTCTAGTTTTTCTTTCATTTTAGCTTCGGTGCCAAATTCAGAGATATGAACTAAACCAGAAATACCTTCTTCAATAGAAGCTAAAGCGCCATGCTTATTGAATTTAATAACCACACCTTTGATTTCATCACCCTTTTTATATTTCTTTTCTGCTTCAACCCAAGGATTTTCTTTCAAGGCCTTAATAGATAAGGAGATTTTCCCATCTTTAACTTCAATTACTTTAACATCAATTTTCTCGCCAACCTTACAGAAAGTACGGGGATTTTCTACCAAAGTCCAATCAATTTCGGAAATATGAACTAGACCCTCTAGACCATCCTCAATTTTGACAAAAATACCAAAGTCTACGATGCCAGTAATTTCTCCCTGACAAATATCACCAACTTTATATTTTCCGACAATTTTTTGTTTGTTTTTCTTCTCAATATTTTTCTCCGAGAAAATTAATTTACCTTCTTTTGGTAGAGCCGTAATAATCGCCACAGAAATTTTCTGACCAACTAACTTTTTCAATTCATCAAGAATTTTATCTTTATCACCATCATTAATTCTTGGATAATGTTCTGTCTTAAGCTGAGAGGCGGGAAGGAAACCTTTAATCCCTTGCCAATTAATAATTAAACCTCCCTTATTAGCTTCTTCCACTGGTAATTCCAGAACAGTTTTATTATTGATAGCTTCTTCCGCTTCATCCCAAATTAGGGCTTGTCGGGCTTCTTTTAATGATAATTCAATATATCCTTCTTTGTTTCCAGTATCAATAACTTTGGCAGCGACTTTGTCACCGACATTAATCTTTTTGATAATGTCGCGAGCATTGATAAATTCCTTACCCCAAATAATACCTGTTCCAAATGGTGGTAAGTTAATATAAACACAAGCTTTTTCTGTGCCAATTACATCACCCTCAACAACATCACCAATATTTGGTGGGGTGACACTTTTATCTACAATCTTGGTCATCAAACTATCTTTTTTAAGTTTGAGAGCTTTTTCCTCGGCTGTACTATCGTCCACAATTACTTTTGCTTTTTTTGCCATATTTTATTGAGGAAAAATTAATTAAAATTGTTCGCGCTTCACCCTTCCCGAGTACGGGTGGGTCCTACGCGACGAACAATTTTAATTAATTTTTCCTTTTTGATTAAAAAATTCCGCCTCTGGCGGAAATTTCGCCAAAAAGGTCCATTGGTAAACCGTCCCACTGGTGTTACTTTTTGAATTAATAAATAACATGTCTATTATACATAAACTATAAAAAAATACAAGTCTTTGAGGGTTGTGTTTGGGTATGGATTTGCTATAATATAAGGGTATGATTATCACTTATCAAGGAGTGGAATTTTTTAAAGTTCAATTTGGGGATACCACCCTAGCTTTTAATCCTATCTCTAAGGAAAGCAAGTTTAAAAATACTCGTTTTTTTGCCGATGTGGCTTTGGTCTCAGCCAATCATCCCGATTTTAATGGTGTAGAAAACTTATCTTATAATGGTAAAGATCCCTTAGTTATTTCTGGTCCCGGAGAATATGAAACTAAAGGCGTTTTTATTAAGGGTTTTCAGTCTAAGACTTTATATGGCGGTAAAGAAAAAATTAATACTGTTTATATTGTCGTTTTGGAAGGAATGACCCTATGTTTTTTGGGTGCCTTGTCGGATGAAAAACTTTCTCCAGAATTTATGGAAGCTGTTGAAAATATTGATATTTTATTTTTACCAGTCGGAGACGATGGCGTTTTGGACACCAAGAAAGCAGAAAAATTAAGTGTCGCTTTAGAACCCAAAATTATTATTCCGATGCACTATAAAGAGGGTGGGGTTGGTAACCCAATTAAAGCTTTCTTGAAAGAAGCCGGTGAAGAAAATGTTAAGGCTATTGATAAATTAACAATCAAGAAAAAAGATTTAGATGGCAAGGAAGGGGATATAGTAGTATTAGAAGCGATTATTTAATTTAAAACTTTTAAATTTGAAATTATGGGTATTTTAAATAACATTAGACAGAAATCAGATAATCAAAAGAAAATTCTTGCCTTAGCTTTGGCTTTAATTTTAACTTTTTTTATTGTTGGTCTATGGTTTTCTTTTTCTAATAAAACAGCTGATAATCAAGTCGCCGAGCAAAAAGAAAACAAACTCAGTTCTCTTAGTCCATTACAAGTAATCAAAGATGAATTTTCTAAAGCTTTTTCTAATTTTAAAGAGACAACAGGAGAAATTAGCACGACTACTAGTAGCAGTATTATACCAATTGAAATAATTGAGACTCAGTCTACGAGTTCAGAGCAGGCAACTAGTACCGAAGAAAGTATTTAGTATAAGTATTAAGTATAAAAATGAAAGAAGAAAATAAAAAAGAAATAAAAGAAGTAATTCCAGAGAGAGGTATTTCCGCTCGAAATATTACAGTGGAAATGAAGGAATCTTATTTGGACTACGCTATGTCCGTCATTACACAACGGGCCTTGCCAGATGTGCGTGATGGTTTGAAACCAGTACATCGTCGTATTCTTTTTGCCATGCATCAAATGGGTCTTACAGCTGGAGCAAAAACAAGAAAATCGGCTGCAGTTGTTGGAGAAGTTTTAGGTAATTTTCATCCACACGGCGATGCTTCTGTTTATGATGCTATGGTTAAGATGGCACAAGATTTTGCTCATCGTTATCCTTTAATTGTCGGCCAAGGAAACTTCGGTAATATTGATGGGGATTCAGCTGCCGCGATGAGATATACCGAGGCTAAGATGTCCAAGATTTCTGGCGAACTTTTAAAAGATTTGGAAAAAGAAACCGTGGAATGGCGACCAAATTATGATAATACAAGAATGGAGCCAGATGTTTTGCCTGCCGCCTTACCAAATTTACTTTTGAATGGAACACTCGGTATTGCTGTTGGTATGGCTAGCAATATTCCACCACATAATCTTAAAGAAGTAGTGGATGCAACCGTACATTTAATTGATAATCCAGAAGATACGACGGAAGATTTAATGCAATTTATTAAAGGACCAGATTTTCCAACTGGCGGAGTCGCTTATAATCAAACCGATATTAATCATGCTTATGCTACGGGTCGTGGCGGAGTTGTTGTGCGTGGTGTAGCAGAAATTGTGGAAGATAAAAAGGGGGCTTTTCAAATTATTATTACTTCCATTCCTTATCGCGTAAATAAAGCGGAATTAATTATTGCGATTGCTGATTTGGTTCGTGAGAAAAAAGTAGAAGGAATTAAGGGCCTACGTGATGAAAGCGCTAAGGATTTACGTATCGTTATTGATTTGAAATCTGGTGCTCAACCACAGAAAGTTTTAAATTTTATTTATAAGCACACTCAATTAGAAGAGTCTTTCCATTATAATATGGTGGCTTTGGTTGGTGGTGTACCACAGACTTTATCATTAAAATCTTTTTTGGATGAATTTATTGATCATAGAAAAATTGTAATAAAAAGAAGAACCGAATTTGATTTGAAAAAAGCTGAGGCCCGTGAGCATATTTTGTTAGGTTTGAAAAAAGCCTTAGATCATATTGATGAGATTATAAAAATAATTAAAAAATCAAAAGATATTGAAGATGCCAAGAAAAACTTAATGAAAGAATTTAAGTTCTCTGAAATTCAAGCTCAGACGATTGTTGATATGAAAATCGGGCGTTTGTCCGGTCTGGAAAGACAGAAGATTGAAGATGAATTAAAAGAAATACAGAATTTAATTAAAAATTTAAAAGAAATTTTAGCTAGTGCAAAGAAAATTTTAGGTTTGGTTAAATCTGAATTACAAGAAACAGCTTTGAGATATGCTGATGATAGAAAGACTAGAATTATAAAACAGGGAATTGGTAATATGTCTGATGAAGATTTAATTCCTGATGAGGATAATGTTTTAGTATTAACTACTGGTGGTTATATTAAAAGAACAAATCCTGATGATTATAAAAAACAAAAGAGAGGGGGTGTGGGTGTGGTGGATTTGGATACTAAGGACGAAGATTTTGTAGTGAATTTTCTGACAGCTTCTACTCATAACGATATTCTTTTCTTCAGTGATAAAGGTAAGGCCTATCAGATAAAAATGTATGAATTGCCAGAAGGGAAGCGCGCTACAAAAGGTAAGGCTTTGGTAAATTATTTATCTATTTCGGCGGAAGAAAAAGTCACCTCGGTTTTGGCCATGCCAAAAGAATTAAAGAACTCTAAATTAGCCCTGATGATGGTAACTAAACAAGGAGTAGCAAAGAAAGTTGATGCCGCCACTTTTCACGACGTGCGCCGTAGTGGTTTAATTGCTATTAGTTTGCATGATGGTGATGAATTAACTTCAGTTCAATTTGTGGCCCCAACAGATGAAATGATTTTAGCTACTGCTAAGGGGCAGTCTATTCGTTTTAAGGAGAAGGATATTCGGGAAATGGGACGAAATGCGGCGG
>CAZAJY010000012.1:0-19424 GCA_964485905.1 uncultured Candidatus Saccharibacteria bacterium
CGGACCAAGATTACCGCTTTCAGAGAGCGATTGCCTACCATTAGCAGACCCGGCATTATTAATATTTCCTGAAGGATATGAGTTTTATAAAATCATAAACCTCTTTTTTTCTTGAAATTTGAACCTTTTGACCACTCAAATTTGGATGAAAACCAAGTTGTTTAACTAACCTATAAACTATCTTTTCTAATGAAATATTAGAATTAGAAAAAAACATTTTATAGGTACAAGTTGGCTTATGTATGCTGAAATTACCTTCAGCTTCATACAAACCACGTAAATACCTTATCACAAAACCTCGGTTTTTCAAAATCCACCTCGGTACAGAAAAATGTTTCTTTGTTTTAGCTCCCTTAGGAATTTTTAATCTCTTACTAATGTATTTCTCATAAATTCCTATACGCGTACATTTGCTCGTTGTTAAATGACTAATAACTGGTTTCTTATCAAATATCTTCTCTATTAGACCCGCATATCTATTGATAAAACTCTTATTTTTAGTATTAGAAAAAATAAGCAAACGATCTGTTCTTGGAAAGATACCAATATGTCCATCACCAAGTATGACACCAATGAGTTCCGCCAAATCACCATCTTTTTTGAGATCTTTATAAATAGACTTGATCTTTCCAGATTTTATCATCCTCTCTCTCCATTTGGAAAAGTTATTGATTTTTCGCCTTTTCATGGTTAAAGAAATCTGCTTGATAGATTTATTAGTTTCTTTAGTTAACCCTTTATTCCATGAAGTCCTCATTTATCTAGTATAACATACCAGATATATTAATACTACCACTAGACTTAAATCTTCAAATATTTATGAACGGCGAGATAGCTGGAGATGGCGCCGAGAGCAATACCGGAGCCAAAAATGATTAGGAAGATTTGACCAAAGTTTTTTAAATAGAAATCAAATAGATCTAAACCAATAAAGAAATTTTTAGATAAATTACCTAACCAAAAAGTCAAAACTAGGAAAACCAACAAAACTAAAATAGCAGATACAATACCATAAAGAATACCGGAAACGACAAAAGGCCCTTTAACATAACGACCTGATGCCCCCACTAGACGCATTAATGAAATTTCATCTTTAGAAATAAAAATAGCTAATCGAATTGTGTTAAAAGTAATAATAATAGAAATAATCAAGAAGAAAATTACCACCCAAAAGCCAAATATATTAGCAGCATCAGTTATTTTTGTTAATTTATCAATCACCACCTTATTTTGATAATAATTAACTTTTTCAATAATCGGGTTATTACCACCAACAGATGGATCTTCATCACCTAAGAATTTAGCGATTCCCTCATATTGTGATGGTTCTTTAGCTTTGATACTTAAAGAGGCTGTTAACGGATTCTCTCCTAATTCATCCAAAGCTTCCAGGGTTAGAGAATCATCTTGATGCCTAGATTTAAAATTAGTTAAGGCTTCTTCTTTGGAAATATATGTAACTGATGCAACCTCACCAATACTCTCAATTGATTTTTTCAAACTGAAAATTTCGGCTTCATTTGCGCTAGTTGTAAAATAAACATTGATATCTACCTTATTCTTGATTTCTTGTAAAGAAAATCTCAAAATCGCACTCATAAAAATAAGAGATGCGATAATAAAGAGAGCAATTGACATCATTACCAATGAAGAAAGCGAAACAAAACCATTACGCCAAAAATTAGTGACACCGGCAATAAAAACTCTTTTTATTTTTATTAATAGCATAAGTATTTTAATTATAACACGTAACTACCCTTTTTATCATCTCGCACAATTTTGCCATTTTGAATGCTAATAACACGCTTACCTAGAGAATCTATAACACCCCGATTATGTGTCGTCAGTATAACTGTCGTACCAAGATCATTTATCTTTTTTAAAATCTGAATAATCTCATGGGTATTAGCTGGATCTAAATTTCCTGTTGGCTCATCAGCAATAATCACATCTGGTTGATTCACTATTGCACGTGCGATAGCTACCCTCTGTTTTTCTCCGCCAGACAATTCACTTGGAAAACTATATATTTTTTTACTAATATCCACTAATTCTAAAACATGGGGCACATCGGCTTCAATTTCTTCTTCACTTCGGCCTGCTGCCTCCATAGCAAAAGCAATATTTTCGTAAACAGTCTTATTTGGCAATAAACGAAAATCCTGAAAAATTGTGCCAATTTTTCGACGTAATTCAGTCATCTCCTTACCTTTTAACCTATGGACTTCGGCTGATTCATAAAAAACCTTACCTTGAGTCGGTTTTTCTTCGGCTAAAATCATCTTTACTAAAGTCGTTTTGCCAGCACCAGAATGCCCAACAATAGAAACAAACTCTTTGGGTTCGATTGTTAAAGTTATATCCGATAAGGCCACGCAATCATCTGAGTAAATTTTGGTTACTTTATCAAAATAAATCATTACTTTTTAAGTATATCACAGATAAAGACTAAATAACAAAATTATTGTTAATAATTCCACCCTTCACCTCAAACACCCCTGAAGTAAATATCTCAGTATAACTCTCATCATCATTCTTCTTTTCGATCTTAGCATAGTATTTCCCTTTGTTAACTAGGCAATAATAATGACCGATTCGATCAGCGACTTTGTTAGTAATCTCTACATTTAATTCAGCATCAAAGATACGGATAATGGCATAGGAGAGAGGGTTACCATTCTTCTCTGTTAGACTACCATGAGCTTTTTGTTTTAAACCGAACTTTCTGAGTAAGACGAGTAGGATATAGAGACCAAAGATAATGTAATTGTAAGGGGCATTGACCAAGAAGAGAGAGATGAGGGAAATAACAAAACCAATTCGAAAGATCCAATCAGTAATTCTTCTCATGATTTTCTCTCTTTGAGAATAGAATTTCATTAATTTCTTCTTGCCTTTAGTAAATTCATTCCAGTCAAATTTAATTGGGTCTAGAGGAATGTTTTTGCTAATGACAGCTCCAGTAACTGGCACATTAATTTCTCCACCGAAATAGAGATTAGTGTAAAGAATGTCTTCTGTCTTACCAGCTAGTTTTTGTGATGGGAAAGTATAATTAGTCCTGTTGGCAGTAATAATATATTGTCCAGGAGCAACAAGAAAACCATATCGTCCATCCAAGTCAGTAATGGAGGTTGTTTCTTGACCAGTTTCAATATTTTTCAAAATAACATAAGCTGGATCAATTGGTTGTTTAGTCACACTGTCATAGACTGTCCCCCAAGGACGATTTCTTTTCTTTAGACCTAAAGCACTTAAGAGTAGACCCCAGAGTTTAAATGGTAAGAAGAGCAAATCAGCAACAGCTGTTCCACTCATGGCAAAGGCACCAGTCGCGGCAACGCCACCACCAACTACACCAGCAGTTGTAATCGTTTTAGCGACAATATTACCAGTTGGACTTTTTAATGCTCCTTGTGCCCCCAAGAATATCTTTTCAGTGGTAGTACCAAGAACAGCAACGTTGTCGGTAAGGATAGAGCTAATATCTAAGACTGCTACAATATTATTAACAATTTTTTCTGAAGTAGAATGACTAGAATTATTATCAAATCTAATTTTGATAACTGGTTCTTCAGCTAATTCTGGTAATAGCGATAGGACAATTTCACTAACACAAGTTTGTTCATTGACAGATTCAACACCACCAATACATCCTTCTGGAATACTAGTAAGTGTAGTGCGAGTTTTTTGATTATTCAAACAAGTACCCCAAGCAGAATATGTATAGCTGGTACAAGTTGGAATGATTGGAATAGTAGTAGTAGCTGTGGTAGTAGCGGTAGTTGTGGCTGTTGTTGTAGCAACTGGCATAATACAAGACTGTGAAGTTGTAGCAGCAGCTCCATCAAGACAACCTGTAGGAATACTGGTAAGTGTGGTGCGAGTTTGTAAACTATTGATACAAGCACCCCAATCAGAGTAGGTGTAGCTGGTACAAGGGGTAGTTGTAGCAATCGGTATAACGGGAGTACAAGCTTGCTGTTCAACTTTCGGATCTTCACCAATACAGACTTGATTGGTAGCAGTTAAAGTTCGATATTGTAAACTACTGGTGGCACTACAAGTTCCCCAGGCGGGATTATTGTAAGTACAAGCGGGAGTTGAGACTCTACCACCGATTGAAGTATAGTTCGCTGTCACACTTTTGTTTGCATTGATTGTAATGGTCGTGGTGGCAATGGTTGTACTAGCTACATCTCCAGTCCAAGAGGTAAAGGCATATCCACTATTAGCTGTAGCTACTAGGGTTACGATATTGCCATAGGAATATGTGGATTGACTTGGAGTTTTAGTCACCGTTCCATTAGCACTAGTGATCGTTAAGTTATAGGCAGTAAAATCAGTAGTGACTGAACTACCATCAGTTACTATTACTACTTGTGTACCTGGATTACCAGCTAAATCTGAAAAGTTAAGAGTGAAGCCTAAATTACCAACTGTTTCAGTGCCATCAAGTGTTCTGAGAGCATACCAAGTTTGAGCATCAGCTCCTTGATATACGGGAGCACTTTTTCCACCGATGGTGGCCGTTGGAGGGTATACCAAATCTTCATCAGATTCAAATTCTAGAGTGATGATATTACCGATAATAGCTCGGGTGGTGCTGGCATTGTCTGAGTAGAGGGAGACGAAATCAAGAGATGGTGGATCAGTATCTAAAATCAACCAGGTGTATCCTTCTTCTATACCTTGCCAAGTCAAATATGGATAACCATTATTAAGATCAGTTGCACTTCCTACTATATCCCAATTATTTGGTGATCCAGGAGTAAAGGTAGAAAGTAATTTCATCTCTGCAGTAGTTTTACCTTTTGCATTATCACATCCGGTACCCTCAGCACTACCACACATAACAGTTTGTCCAGAAGTTGTTTTATTCCAAAAAGAATTTGTTGTTGTTCCAGTGCTTTGTTGCATTCCAATAAAACCACCGACATTGCTAGAGCCAGAAACACTTCCTATTGAATAAGAGTTAATAATATTAAAAGCTGCATTGTTGCCGACTAAACCACCAACATTACTAGTGGCCGATACATTACCAATTGCGTATGAATTAGAAATAATACCACTACCACTTCCAACAAGTCCTCCTGTCTGATCATATCCATATATATTTCCTGTTGCATATGAATCAATAATACTAGATCCATTACCACCCTGGTAACCAACTAATCCACCAGTATAAAAATTACTATGTACTTCTACCGAAGAATAAGAATCAATTGTATCACCAGTATTTGGACCATAACCACCTTGAATACCGACCAAACCTCCAGTTGAATACAAATCTGACGAGATGTAACCAGTAGAATAACAGTTGATAATAGTACCGTAATTCCTTCCAGCCAACCCACCAACATTCATTACTCCGTAAATCTCTACATTAGTTAATCCAAGATTTGATACTGTTGCCCCCGTCATAATAGATCCAAATAGACCAGCACTATCACCTGACACGTTAACATATAAGTCATCAATCACATGATTTTGTCCATCAAATGAACCGGTGAAAGGATTTGTCGGCCCATCATCGGTACCACCATCCCCAATCGGCGCCCAATTATCACCAATGCCAGTATAATCTCCATCCTCAGCATTAAGATCATTATTCAAAATATAATAAGCAGATAAATCATGCCTAACATAATTTAACTGCGTCCAAGTTTCAATTTGATATGGGTCACCTTCGGTTCCTGCACCACCAGCAAATAAAGGATCATCAGAAAATTGTGTCGCTGGCCACGCCGCAATTGTTCCGCCCCAATCGGAAGTGGCAAAAGCACGAGTCACCGGATACGTCCCGCCATTGATTGTGCCGTCTGTGTTGTCAATCAAAGGCGCGTTGCCAGTCAAAGTTCCCGTAAATCCGTTGAGGTCGCCACCATTGTAAATGCCCGTTCCCGTGCTGGTGTTGGTTATAGTTCCACTGATATTGGTGATAGTGCTGGCGTTAAAAATACCCTTACCTGAGTTATTTTCCGTAATAACTCCACTAATATCAATAATCGTTCCGAAATTCCAAACACCTGCCACATCATCTGCATTATCTATTACAGTTCCACTTATATCGTTGATTGTTCCCATATTCGTAATACTATCAGCGGCTGGTCCAGTAGTAGTGAGGTCGCCAATAAAATCTCCAAGAATACCACTGCTATCAATGTAAATACCAACTCCTAATATGGTACAGGAAATCGTCCCGTCAATCGTCTTCCCCATCAGGTTGGAGTTGACATAAAGTTTGGCATCGGTAACAGTTCCACCGTTAAAGTCATCGGTGATTGTCAGTTGCCCACCACCAGCCAAGTCCACCACGCCAGCCAGCACAAGCGGTCCACCAGCTTGAACCATAGCCAGTCCGTTGAGGTCAATTATATCTGATTCAGTTGGTACCCGATTCAAATCCCAATTTCCAGCGACATTTGTAGCTCCAGCAGTGGTAGCACGGAGAGTGTAGTCATCTGAAAAGCGTGTCGCTGGATACGCTGCAATCGTCCCACCTGGAGTAGCGCGCGTCACCGGATACGTCCCACCATTGATTGTGCCGTTTGTATTGTCAATCAGAGTTCCAGTGCCAGTTAAAGTCCCAGTGAATCCGTTTAGGTAGGCATTAGCACCACTGTTACCTATACCAATTCCTGTGCTGGTGTTGCTTATGTCTCCGCTGATATTGGTGATGGTTTCAGCGTTGTAGATACCATAATCAGAGCCTGTGTTGATCACAGTTCCACTGATGTTGTCAATGGTTTCAGCGTTGTAGATACCATAACTACCATTTCCAGAAACATTGTTAATTACATTTCCACTGATATCGGCAATAACACCAAAATTGTCAATGCCAACCCAACCACTGTTGTTGGTTACTATCCCGCTTATGTTGCCTATGTAAGTGCCACCATTAATAGATAGACCAGAACCGCTACTATTGACGGTCACTGTCCCACTTATGTCACCAAAGTTAGTATAACCAGGATTCTCGCCCCATTCAGATCGTATGATATAACTGACACTATCCTCACTTATCAAATCTCCACTAATGTCGGTGATGGTGCCCCCATTGTTGTTAATACCGCCATATGCATCACCACTAACAGTTAAATCTCCTGCAAAATCTCCTAAGCTTCCACCTATCTCAACCGAGAGAGCGTACCCTTCGACACTCCAAGTAAAAGTCCCGTCTATCGTGCAAGCCGAACAGTTGGAGTTGACATAGAGCTTGGCATCGATGACGGTGTTGGTGTGATGGTTTTTGTTGAAGTCATCGGTGATTGTCAGTTGCCCGCCGCCGGCAATGTCCACAAGGCTATTAAGTATCCACTTGCCGCCTGTGGAAGTTGTCTGGCCGTTCAGATCCATATCCACGCCCGTACCCTCGATGGTGCCGATCGAGCCGCCGCCCTCCATCTTAATCCCCGTTCCGACGGTGTTGGTGAATACAGCAGTATTAGTGATTGAATTGATGGTACCGAAGTTTAAGTCAATACCAACACCCGTGCTTGTATTATTGACCTCTCCGCTGATACTGGTGACATTTGTGGCAAAAATGAAGAGACCATAACCAGAACTATTATTGTTTATAGTCCCGCTAATGTCAGTTATAATACCTCCAACACCACTATTGACGGCAAAACCGCTACCGTTGTTAGTCACCGTACCACTAATATCTGTAATGGTGCCGGCGCCGTTAATGCCAGAACCATTGCTAGTGTTAGTCACATCTCCCGCAAAATCACCAAGCTTTCCGCCATTATCAACATAAATAGCTCCAGAAGCTCCACTCCAAGTAAACGTTCCATCTATCGTACAAGCCGAACAGTCTGAGTTGACATAGAGCCGGGCATCGGTGACGGTGTTGGAGTGATTGTTTTTGTTGAAGTCATTGGTGATTGTCAATTGCCCACCGGTGGCCAAGTCCACCACGCCAGCCAGCACAAGCGGTCCACCAGCTTGAACCATAGCTAATCCGTTGAGGTCAATTACGTCGGTTGCGATTGGCACACGATTGACTGTGCCACCGGGCATCTCTACCCAGTTTGTGGCGACATTGGTGTTACCTGCCACAACAGCTTTTAGTGTGACAGTTGGGTCAACGATATAATCTACTTCAATGTTGCCCGCGAATAATAGGTCATAGACGGCGGAGTCAGTGTAATCTGGGAAAATTTTGTAAGTGTTTTCACCGTTGACGGTAAACTCGCCTATGCTGTCACTGCCATTTTCATTGAAAACGGTAATGGTGCCGGTACCTTTGGCATAAATGGTCATATCCTTGCCAGCCGTGAGGTTTTGTTCAAAAGTTGCTCTAATATAGTGGCCGGCGGGGATAGGGGCAAAGGTGCCATCTTGGTATCTGACGGTGTCATAAATATCATTAATAATTTCTTTGTTTTCATCTAATTCAAAAGCTTTGGAGATAAAGATAATTTCAAAGATTTGTTCCGACAAGTGTGGTACCGTCCATTCCACATAATCCAGCTTGCCATTGTTGTCTGTATCATAAGCGTGGAAAATAACATTTTGATCACCGTTGTTGGTCCACTTGATTTTAATTTTGTCTTCCTGACCGACTTTGAAGATTTCGGGGATGGTGGTGAAGGCTAAAACATCCGTAATAATTTCCTGTTCACCATCAGAAGAAACAGAAACAATTTTTCCTGTGTCAGTAACAGCTTCGGCGATGACCGGAGCAGGGGTTTCGTATTCGACTAAGACAATGTCGGTGGAAGAAGCAGTGGAAGTCGCGGCTTCTCCCTTCCCCTCAGACACAACCGCCCCGTCCAGCAGACTGTCCACCCCGCCTTGACTAAGGCCGGGATTTGATGGAAGGACTTCGTCTACATTATTCGAGGGGCTAGGGGCGGTTGAAGAATCAGAATTGTCTTCTTCTTGATCTTCATTAGAACCACCTCCTCCACCACCTGATACCGGAGTATCTACCTCCTCTCCTATCTCGGTTGAAGTGGCGATAACTTCATCTGTAGTCGTGGCGAGTATTTCTTCAGTTGAACTTGCTTCTTCAGTTACTTCTTCGGTTGATGTAGCAAGAGTTTCATCAGTGGTGGTGGCTTCTTCAACTTCTTCGACTACTTCTTCTGTTTCTTCTCCCTCCCCCTCAGACACAACCGCCCCGTCCAGCAGACTGTCCACCCCGCCTTGACTAAGGCCGGGATTTGATGGAAGGACTTCGTCTACATTATTCGAGGGGCTAGGGGCGGTTGTGTCTTCTTCTTCTATTACTTCCCCCTCAACAATCTCTTCCCCCGTCATTTCTTCCGCAATCGGAGCTAAATCTACCAAAACCGTTTCATCAACAGCCTGACTTTCTTCTTCCAGAGTCACTTCGCCAACTGTAGCAAATAAAGAATTTACTCTAGAAAAAGTTCTGGAGAGAAAAGCCCAGAAACCAGTCGCTCGATCTTTTTTAACTTTTTCAGCTAAAACCCTAGAGGCTTCTGATTGACTATTTTCTTGAGCCAGCTTAACTAATTCCGATCGATCTATCTTCTTGTTTGATTCTGTAATTTTATGATCGGGTGTAGTAGTAGAGATTGTGATCTGATTAGCGCTCTTAGGAATAGCCAACAAATGTTCAGTAGCCCTCACACTACTTAAATTAACCGACTTGATCCAACGAATTGGCTGACCAGGAATACTCGGCGCTTGAACTACAGAAAAACTACTGATGACAGGCTTAGTAGAAAAATTATAAAATTTTATAAAATTGGCCGCTTTATAACCACACAGAAAAATAATAAAAAGCAGGATAATAAAACCCAAAAGGATTAAAGAATTTTTAAGATTTAATTTGGAGGATAAATACATTGATGATATTAATACCCTTGTATTATATCACTATTATAAAAATATTTCTACCCCACCATCAAGCACATCCTCCACTTTAGCTGTTTCTACCCCAGAGCGGTGATCCTTTACCATTTTATAGGGATGTAAAACGTAAGAACGAATCTGATTTCCCCACTCAATTTCCATTGTTTTACTAACATAAAGTCCTTGTTCTTTTTTCCTTTTTTCCTCTTCACGCCAAGCATATAATTTACCTTTCAAAATCTGAACGGCTTTTTCTTTATTTTGTGCTTGAGATCTCTGACTATCGGAATGAGCAGAAATATTGGTCGGTAAATGAACTACCCGGACGGCTGTTTCTCTTTTGTTGACATTCTGCCCGCCGGGACCACCCGCACGAGAATATTCTACTTTTAATTCTTCTTCGGGAATAACAATGTCAGCTGAATTTAATTTTTCAAATTTTGGAATAAATTCTACCAAAGCAAAAGAGGTGTGGCGTAAACCTTTAGCATTAAAAGGTGAGGTGCGCACCAGACGATGCACACCCGATTCGTTCTTAAGCAAACCGTAGGCTCCACGGCCATTTATTTCAATCGTGATATTTCTGAAACCGCCATGATCATTTTCATTTTGATGAATTATTTGATAGCCCCAATTTTTCTTAGCAAAAAATTTTAAATACATTTCCGATAACATTCGAGCGAAATCTTCAGCATCAACTCCCCCCGCGCCGGCCAGAATAGTTAAAATAGCATCACCACTATCATATTTCCCTACCCCGGCAATCTCAGCTTTAAGGTCGGCGATTTCTTTGATCACGGCCTGAGCTCGATTTTTATCAGACCAAAAATCCACCGAGGACATTTCCATTTCCAACTCCTTTAATTTTTTATTTTGTTCTTCTTTTTCCGGCATTTTGATTTTTTGTGGGACGAAAATTATTTCAAATTTTTCGTCGCGTAGGACCCACCCGTACTCGGGAAGGGTGAAGCGCGAATAATTTGGAATAATTTTCGTCCCATTATTCCTGAGCCAAAGGTGAGAATCGAACTCACGTCTCTACTTTACGAAAGTAGTGTTCTGCCACTGAACTAATTTGGCTTACCGTCTACTTTAGCAAAAAATGTTGAAAAAATCTATGAAATAAGGTATTCTTATTGGGCATATTTAATATATGCCGTTGTAGCTCAGTTGGTAGAGCACGTCATTGGTGGGTCGTAACCCCTGCCCATTCTAGCGGTAACGCTTTAATGAATCCCGAATCACGGTTAATATCCTAAGTGTAATCACAAAGGACAAGACCGTAGCGCTCTAAAAGCGCTCGAACGACTGACAAGGGCTCCGATGTCCATCGGAGAAGATACAGTCTAGTCCTCTCGCAAGATGAGGTGTAAACGAATGACGAGGTCATCGGTTCAATCCCGATCAACGGCTCCAAAATCCATAAAAACTATGAACGGCTCCCCGATGGCCATCGGGGAGCCGTTCATTCTAAGGGCGATGGACTCTCACATATATTTTTTTACTAAAAAATTATGCCGAGCCCGCCTCGTGTCGTCACACTCCGGCCTTAATACTTATTCCCAATAAGTATTAACCCTCGCATAATTTTTTATCGTCATAAAAAATTTGCTGGGCACCAGCTCCCCTATTTTTTCTACTGAAAAAATTTAGTTCCGCTGTCAGCACCCATACGTCCCGCAAACTAATGCGGGACTCGCCCGCACAAAAATCACCCCCTTAGGGGTGATTATTTGCGCGGGCTAGTGGACGACATCAGAACTGGATTTGAGAAGAGAAACGATGCCACGGTGTATATTCCAGCACTTTACCCCACGGTCTAACTCACTATATCTGTTAGTTTTCTAAATGTAATAAATCTATTCTCAGTTGAGAAAGTAGCTTTGGAAATAATTTCCTACCCATATCTGTGGTAATTCTTTTTGGAAATTCATTTTCAAAGGTTTTTATAACATCAGCCCAACTCTGTATTTCATACTTTTCTTGTATATGTTCAACACAAAGTTTACTTAAATTATCAGCATCAACAATTATCGCTTCATCTTCAAGAGCTGACCTACGTTTATCAGCTGAATCCACTAGTCGCTTTACAGTGTCAATCTCACTTTTAGTAAAATCTAGCTCAGCAAGGATTTTTTGAATCATTTTTGGGGAATTTTCATTAGCCAAAGGTTCAAGTTTAATCATCTCATCAAAGTTTATTTTCCCTTTCGGAGCTACCCCAGACCAGCCTATGTCGTGTATATACGCTGAAGTTATTATCAAACCTAAGTCATCACGTCCCTTTCCAAGTCTTTTGACCCATTCAACTACTCTTAATGCGTGTTCCCAGTCTCCAGCTCTCGCCGTGTCAAAATAAGGTTTAGCAATCTTAATTATTCTTATTTCGTTAGTATAATTTCTCATTTATTTTATTAAAGCTAAAAAACCTCAGCGCCTAGTTCTACATCCTGTTCAGGTTTTAAAAAAATAGTTTCCCCTTTGAAGTTTTGAACACCTAAAATTAAGACCTCTGATATTTCAGGTCCCATCTTTTTAGCTTCAAAATTCACGATTCCAATGACTTGTTTATTCGTTAAGAACTCTTTTGTATAATTCCGATATGCCCCACAAGATTTTTTTACTCCAATTTCTGAACCAAAATCTACCGTCAGGCGATAAGTCGGCTTCTTTGTTTGTGAGTCTTCTACCTTGATTATCTTTCCAACCCTAATATCTAAAGCTGAAAAGTTTGAGTAGTCAGATTTTGATTTTATGCTCATTTAATAAATATAGCAAAATAAATCTAAAAGTTCTACCGTCCCTTCTCTTGCAAAAAACAGCCCTTATACAGAGCTGTTTTTTCCTAGCGCGGACTAGTGGACGACATCACCGTGTCCCGCGTAGCTTTAGCGAAGTGGGAGAACTGGATTTGAGAGGAGAAATGATGCGACGGTGTATATTCCAACATTTTACCCTACACTAGAAACCACTATACTTTAATCTAATAAGAGTTTCGTAGCATCCTTAAGTATATCTAACATATCTTTCTGCAAAATAAGCGGAATAAATTTCTTTTTATCTATTTCCGAGAGATTAGACAGGTCATCAATTTTCCACGCTTCAAAACCCTCTGCCTTACCATTTTCAACTTGTAAGACACTTATTGGTCCATCATAAAGATAGGCATATTGGCTACGAATAGTGTTATTTATCTTTTTAGTATCCTCATCCACACTTCTTTTTTTCATCTTTCTAAGAAAGACTAACTTAGTTAGGTCTATATCTATACCTGTTTCCTCCTTACATTCTTTAATAGCTGTATCTTCATAAGACATTGTTGGGTCAACGTGCCCACCAACCGTAGCATCTAGCTTGTCAGGATAGGTATCCTTATCTTTTGCTCTATGTTGAAAAATAATCTCTCCTTTGGGAGTTAGAAACCAGATATGTATTTCCCGATGAAGAAGTCCTTTACTATGAACGACATCTCGGTCTTCAAGACCGATAACAATATCGTCCTCATTTATTACCTCAAGTTTTTGCTTATTTTCATTCATTTTATTTTACTTAAATCACCATTCAAAATAATAGGGTCCATACCACAAACTTCTTCCTGATAATTTGTTTCTGGGATAGAATTAAGTAAATATACCACTTTATTAAGATAAAAAGCCACACCGATTTCTAAAAAAGTATTAGCACCAATGTAATTAGGGATGTCATTTTTTGTATAATTTAATATCAAAACGGCATCAGCCCACGCAACTTTATCAAAGTGCTTCTTCATTGCTTCTTTTTTCCTTTTATTAACCCATTCTGTATTTAATCCAACACTACTTTTCCTAATATCATAAAATTTCTTAACTGAAATCATCCCGCCTTTATCGTCCTCAACCTCAATAGGAGGAAGGTCAACGTTATGACCCAAGGTATTTAATTTTTCCTTTATTTTTTGCATTTCATCATAAAAAGCAATACTTCCACAAATTGTTATTTTCATATCAACAGTCTATCAAAGTAGAACCAAAAAATCCATATGGTTAATGGATTTAATGGCAAAAATTCCAACAGCGCGGACTAGTGGACGACATCAGCCTGCCCGCCTATGGAGGGAACTGGATTTGAGAGAAGAAATAATGCCACGGTTTATATTCCGACATTTTACCCTACACTAGAAACCACTATATAATTTTGTAAAAGAAAAAAGCGTTGGGTGTATTGCAACCCAACGCTCAAGCGGCCTTATCCAACTCTTGAGAAGATTTTTCCTCCTTTTCTATCTCCTCCTTAATCTCCCGCATTATTCTCTCTTCCTCATCTGGGTCTATTGGACAACCATCGTGATATCTCTTGACGAACAAATGTTTGCTATAAACCCAGACTTCTCCCCAATAAGGGTCGCCAGCAAATATCGGAATCTCGCATCTAAGACAACAACTGTAAGTCTTATCTGCAACTCTCCGATAAGTGCGAAGGCACCTAGCGATTGGTGACTTCATCTACCATACCTCGCTTTTCTGTAGCTTAGCTTGGCCTTGCGTGGCTTAATTTCCTCAATCCTCGCTTGCAGTTGCCTTATGCAAGATGAAATCATCACCCTGCCCCTTGAAGCATTGTATGTCAGATGTGCGGCATTCATAACCGCATCAGCCATATCAACACCAAAAGCTTCAGCTCTTGTTTTTTCTTTCATCCCTTTCTCCTTACTCAAAGCGTTTAGACCTGTTCCACTTATTAAGCTACTCTTTTTTACAAAAAATGCAAATGCGCGGGCGATGGACTCTCACATATATTTTTTTACTAAAAAATTATGCCGAGCCCGCCTCGTGTCGTCACACTCCGGCCTTAATACTTATTCCCAATAAGTATTAACCCTCGCATAAATTTTTGTCGTCACAAAAATTTTGCTGGGCACCGCCTCGCTCCCAGATTTACTAATCTGGGTCCCGCTCCGGCGTCAGCACCCATACGAAAGTGCTACATAACACTTTCTCGCCCGCACAAAAATCACCCCCTTAGGGGTGATTGTTTGCGCGGACTAGTGGACGACATCAGAACTGGATTTGAGAAGAGAAATGATGCCACGGTGTATATACCGGCTCTTTACCCTACACCAGAAACCACTATATAATTATTGAAATAGCAAAAAGGGCTGTGATACTTGCGTATCACAGCCCCTGCCCTTTCTACCTATTTTCGATTTTGTACTTTTTACTTCTCCAGAATCATCCGGTTAGAAGCGAGTTTCGAGTCGGGCGATCACCCGATTGTCGTCACTCTGACCATTCACCATCTCGTAATCGACGGTGAGTTCCACCCAGTTCTTCGGTGCCCACAGACGGGTACCGACGGTCCAGATGTCATCCTTGTTGACTTGGTGGTCGTACTGACCGTGCAGTTCGACACCCTTGAGGACTTCATAACCTGCATAGGTATAGAAGCCCTTGGTATCAGCCACTGCGTCGTCGGTCATGTACTTGCCATAAGCGGTGCCACGAAGGCACAACTTGCCAAGCTGGTATGCCGAGTCGAGAGCTACGCCCTCGAAGTCCTCGGACAGCTGAACTGTTCCTGCAACGGACCAGTCCTTGGTGATTTTCTTCTGCAGACGAGTGGAGTTCTCCACCCCGTCCCAGTTATCACCGCTGTCAAAAGACACGCCGGACTTTCCGGTCACATCGGACAGAATGCTCCAACCATTCCCGAGATTGCCCGCCACTTGTGCACCGTAAGCGTAGAACGCAAACGGCCACCGGTAACAACGAACAGTCTCTTGTCCAAACGGACTGGGAGCTGAAGCACTCGCCGCGACGAACAGCCGACCGACATTGAACGACCAGTCATCATTGGCTTTGTAAGACACGTGAGCTTGACGCAACCAATTCTTGCTGGAATCATCCAAGTCGACCGCCTCGATCTGCACGAAGCCACCGAACGGGGTCGAGGACTTGATATCCATCTTCACCCGGCAGAGGCCCCACTGAATGTCCGAATCGTCATCGGGAATTCCGACTTTGTCCGGCCGAGGCGCCGTTTTGCTGTCCGGCAGGGAGTAGATGTGGGTATACCCCGACACCTGCACCTGCAGATTGCTGTCTCCGAAACTCGGAAGCAGATTCTGTGCTTCCACTTGGAAAGCACCCACGAGCACCAGACCAACCACCAACATTTTCAACGAGCTCTTCACTGTACCCTCTCTCTTTCTGTCGCTTTTCGCGACGTTTGGGCATTTTGCCCGTTTCTGAAACTCTGTGATAAGTATAGCACCTTTCATCTTTTTTGTCAAGCACTTTTTGAACCCTTAAAATAAGGGTATTTTGGCGACAAAAAACTTCCTGACCCATTGTTAGATGCTAAACCTATTTTCTAACTACACAGTTATTTGAAGTTATTTTGTAGCCTCTATAATTACCAAATAAGGATTTTCATACCATTCATTCCAGAATTCATTTCCGTATTTTTCTACTCCCTCAGCCGAAACTGATAATGGTAACCATTTTATATCCTTAAATCCAGCATCTCTTAAACACTTCTCATATGTTTCTTTAGTCCAAAAATAATTATAAAAAGAGCATATATCTTTTCCTCCAATAATAAGAGTTACTTTCATTTTACTTCCTTCTATAAGCTTACCATCTTCTGCTTTTACAGACACTTCATTATATTGGTGCGCTTTTGTCTCAGGATGGTCAGGATTATTATTTATAGCAACAATCTTACCTCCTGATTTTAAATTACTATAAATACTCTTGCACATTCCGAACAGTTCTTCCTTTGTTTGAGAATAATGGAGTATAAATCCACCAACTGCCATATCAAATTCACCTAATTTATTTAATTTAGAAATATCTCCAACTTCGTATCTAATTCCAAGAGGGTTTTCCTTTTCTTTTTCATTCGCAAGCATAATCATTTCAGGAGATAAATCAACCCCAATAACTTCAGAAGCTCCAAGTAATTTTATTTCTCGTGTAAAAAAACCGTCACCACACCCTAAATCAATTATCTTTTTATTCTTAATATCTCCAATAGCCTTTAAAAGTGAAGGTTTGTATATATATTTCTTTGCAATTCTTTCATCCTGAGTATTTGCGTATGCTTCTGCTATATTGTCATATTCTGCTTTCATCTTTTTTTTCATATGAGAAAAATATTATCATAGTAGAACCAAAAAATCCATATGGTTAATGGATTTAATGGTAAAACTTCCAACAGCGCGGACTAGTGGACGACATCAGCCTGCCCGCCTCTGGAGGGAACTGGATTTGAACAGAGAAATGATGCAACGGTGTATATTCCTGTATTTTGCCCCACAGTGTGATTCACTTAAATAATAAAGATATTTAATTTGTAATAGTGAAATAATCATTGCCAACAAAACAATTACCCGAATCAGATTTACAAATCTTAATTCTATAATTTCCTGGGTTGATAGATGAACTCACTTTCCAAAGATAAGAATATGTTCCATCAATTCCGGACGAACGCATAAAGTTATCCGTAGTGATTATATTTACAACCACTTCAGTTGAAGGACTAACTAGATAAATATTTTTATTACCAGCATCCTGGTCATCCCACCATTTAATTAAATAATCTCCACCGATAGTTAATTTATCCCCGCCTTTTGGTGAAAGAACAGTAAATGGAGGTTGAGTCGAAGTTGCAAGCACCGTAAACTGAACTTTATTACTCATCTTCCCCCACGGGTAAGCATAAATATTATAAACCCCAGGAATAATATTTAAATAAGATTCGCAAGGTAAACCAGTATAAGTATTTCCCTTTCTGCATATCTTATCTTCAATTTTTACTCTTATGGTCTGATTGTTTGCTTGAAAAACAGACGGAATACCATCTAAACCTAAAAGAACGGCGGTTTCACTTTTACTATTTTCTATCATAGCATCCATATCACCCTCAAATCCATTCAGATTATTTCCCTTTATAGTAACAATAGTTCCAATAGGACCTGATGTCGGAGAAATTGAGGTAATAAATGGTTGAGTTGAAGTTGGAGTAAATTTAAAAGTTAATAAAATTTGTTCTATTTGAGCAGATAAATTAACATCTACAATAAAGACAAGTGGTGATTGGTCACTTAGTCTAACAATATATTGTTTTTTATTATTTGGAATCAAGGTGACAGAAATTTCTCGATTATTAATCTTTAATGAATTTTGGAAAAAACAACCCATTTCTGCCTCACAAATTATTTTTTTTGCTTTAATAAAAGAAATCTCACTACGATTTTTTATGTCAATAAGAAAGTTTTCAAATTGTGTTTCACCATTTTTCAACACAAAATTATTAGGATATTGAAACTCATACCCATATTGAGTATTTGTATATGTTTTCCAATCTAATAATTCTGATGAAGCCACAAGAGCTCTTTCTCTAGCCTGTGTTTGTTCATCTTGAGAGCTAAAAGATTCTTTACCTTGAGCTGGCAAATTAGGGTCAATCACAACTGGTGCTTCTGCTTTTTCATTAGTGTAAATGTAAGCACCGACACCTATCACTAATAAAGCTACGATTCCGATGATTATAGAAATTACAAAACCTTGTTTTAGATTTTTCATATAACAAAAGTATATCAAATTAGAACCAAAAAATCCATATGGTTAATGGATTTAATGGTAAAACTTCCAACAGCGCGGGCGACCGCGTCCCGCCGTAGCTTTAGCGAAGGAGGATGGACTCTCCCTCGCATAAAATTTTGTCGTCACAAAATTTTTGCTGGGCACCGGCTCACGGTTTTGCTTGCTAGCAAAACATCGTTCCGGCGTCAGCACCCCTCCGTCCCGCAAACTAATGCGGGACTCGCCCGCACAAAAAAACCGCTTTCAAGCGGTTTTGTTTGCGCGGGCGATGGGTGCTGACCCCACGGCCTCTCCCGTGACAGGGGAGTGCTCTACCGTTGAGCTACGCCCGCGTGGCGATAAATCTCTCAAAGACAGCCACTTTCCTTCTCAGGAATAAGCCGTCCTTTTTAAGATCTATACTATTATACATAAAATTAAATAATTTCAAAGTGTTTTCTTTGAAATCGTTAAGTTCTGTTCTTGTGCCGGAGACAGGAATCGCACCTGTGACCTATGCTTTATGAGTGCATTGCTCTAACTACTGAGCTACTCCGGCATATTATACAACCGTCTTTAATTTATCAATTAAGGCCAATATTTTATATTTCAGGTTTGTACTTCTCCTTAAACCTAGCCTTAACACCCCATAGTAATTATTATAATTACTGTATACCTTCTTTGATGATGTTTTAACATAAAAAACATTACCAAACTGGTTTAAAGGTAATTCTAGCAGATTTGACCAAAAATTCAAAACTTTTTTAATTCTCGGTTTGTGAATAATATTAATAGACAACCTTGGTTTAATATCTTCCTTGAGAGCTAAGTTTGATTTTAATAGCCAGTTATAAACAAAAAAAATCATTTTTGGATCTGAATTAACAAACACAAAGCCCGTCGTCGATTCTGTTTTGCTACCTTCTGCCCAATATAAAGCTATACTGGCAATTAAATACTCCCTGGTAGTAAAATTGCCAAGTTGTAAATCTGCCCATCTTTTTGCGTCCAGAATGGAATTTATTTTTT
>CAZAJY010000013.1:0-15689 GCA_964485905.1 uncultured Candidatus Saccharibacteria bacterium
TAGTCACACCCACGGGAACGGTCCATGTAGTCGTTCCGGTCGTAGTAAATGATTGAACACTATTAGCACTATAAATCACGCTCGGATCAAATTTCCATTGAGTACTGGTGGCAATGGAGCGGAGTTTGAGTGGATAAGTAGAAGTTCCTTGAAGAGTAGTAGTGGCGGTAATTATGATTGGTGAAGTGGTACCAAAGGTTAAAGTTTGTGACGAAGTAGTGGCAATTTTAGTTAGAGTTAAAAAGGTGGTAGTAGCGGAAGTGTTAAGAGTTTGATTTATACCATTTAAAGTTAGATTAGTTGAGGCGGCATTGATTACTCCACCAGAGTGAATAAAGTTACCAGTAACCGTAAGAGTAGTTGGGGTATTAAATGTTCCCCGAGTAATATTTAAATTTCCATTAACCGTAAGGATGGAAAGAGAGGGTAAGGTCTGACCATTATATGGACTAATATTATATTTCTTACCAAGATAGATGTTCATATAACTAATTT
This sequence comes from uncultured Candidatus Saccharibacteria bacterium, assembly GCA_964485905.1. Classification (GTDB taxonomy): domain Bacteria; phylum Patescibacteriota; class Minisyncoccia; order Phycocordibacterales; family GWA1-40-21; genus CAIJXO01. The sequence goes on from CAZAJY010000013.1 coordinate 496, forward strand.
CAGAAGCAGTAAGCTGTCTATTATAGACAATGATTTCAGCAATATCACCTTTAAAATTTTCACTCAAACCAAGAGGAGTGCCATTAAATGCATCCGCCCCTATTCGAAAATTATCTAATATCATGCCTGAGACGTAATTCCATGTCCTAATATCTGGTTCATAAGCTAATGGATTTCCAGAGCCATCAGTACGGCCAATAATATTCCTTCCACCACTAAGCCGATCCCAATCATTATGACCAGCTACACCATCCCATGTACTAATCAATCTTTGCCAAGTGTCTCCCCCAAGTTGGCCAGAAGTCCTCTTAGAAACAACAAAAGCATATGAACCACCCAAAGAAGATCTTATTGTTCCTACGCTCATATTGTCATCTACACCACCAAATCTCACTACTTTATGTCCATTAATTACATTGCTATATAATAAAGGTTTGTAGGACTCCGTGCTTTGGGTAGCATTATTATAACCACCAATAGCTTTATTGGTCCAAGTAGCAATTGCTGTTCCATCACCACCAGCTAAATCATCGGCATCCAACCAAAGAACTTGACCCTTGTTTATGGTATTTGGACTAGCTAATGAATCTGTGCTATCAATAAAATTAATATTTAAATTATAGTAGGTAGAAATGCCACTATTAAGATAATATGTATCCGCTGCACCATCACCATCACCGACATATTCCACAACACCCGAATCGGTGTCCATATTTGTAATTACTATTGCTTCCGAACCTCTTAATCTGAAAACTCCATCATTCACTAAAGTAGTGGCCGTAAAATTTTGTCCATTTAAACTCAAAATACCTGAAGTAATGGTGGTGGTCACGGTAGAAATTGCTGCTGGTAAAGTAAAAACTGTACTTACCCCTCCATTAATAATTAGATTTTTATAAGACCAATTTTTTAAAGTCCGATTAGTTGTATCATAATATTCTACCGTACTACCAGTATTAAGAGTGGGAGTAGAAACAGAGGCCTCACTTCCTTTCAATCTTAGAGTACCAGTCGCCCCAATAGTAAAAGTACTATTTGCTGTTAAATTTTGCCCATTAAGATCTAAAGTCTTATTTACTGTTAAGACATAAAATATACTCGCGCCCGAAAGAACCACCGAACCAGAAGCCGGGTTTACTGTAAAAACAGCACTGGTATAATTATACCACCAGGCAGCAACACCACCGGCCGATGAGACTGTCGTTGTCCCTGTACCATTAAAATTAATATTACCACCAACAGAAAAATAACCCGTAGTAGTATAAGACTTATTTGCCCCGGTCATATTCAGGGTTAAATTAGAATCACCAAAAATAGGATATCGATTTGAAGTGTTTTGTGAAGACTGACCAGTAAAATTTCCTTGTAAAGTAATAGTAGTTCCCCCACCAGATCCATTCCAACTGTGAGTGTTGCAACCACTGGCTTGATCAACTACCATATTACCAGCGACGGTGAAGTTACCGGATAAGGTGGTAGTATAATTAGCACAACCACCTTCTGCAGAATTTAAATTTAAATTATTAAAGGTAATACCACCTGTGGTGATGGTGGAATTAAGTGTATACATATATAAGGTAACGGTGCCACTTCGACCATTAAATATGGCCCCCGTTTGATTTGTAAGTTGGCGATAAACCGTTATATTGTAAGAAGTTGTTCCGCCATTGGGTGAAGCATCTAGCGTTTTACCAGCGTTTATTCTTAAGGTCATAAAATAGCTATGGCTACCAAGAACAACTGATCCGGAAGCCGGGTTTACTGTAAAAACAGCACTGGTATAATTATACCACCAGGCAGCAACACCACCGGCCGATGAGACTGTCGTTGTCCCTGTACCATTAAAATTAATATTACCACCAACAGAAAAATAACCCGTAGTAGTATAAGACTTATTTGCCCCGGTCATATTCAGGGTTAAATTAGAATCACCAAAAATAGGATATCGATTTGAAGTGTTTTGTGAAGACTGACCAGTAAAATTTCCTTGTAAAGTAATAGTAGTTCCCCCACCAGATCCATTCCAACTGTGAGTGTTGCAACCACTGGCTTGATCAACTACCATATTACCAGCGACGGTGAAGTTACCGGATAAGGTGGTAGTATAATTAGCACAACCACCTTCCGAGGAATTTAGTGTGAGGTTATTAAAAGTGATACCACCAGAAGTAAAAGTATTGGAAACAAGAGAGGGACTATACGCCACTGTTCCCGCACTACTAAAAACACCCGAGCCAGCAGAATTGCTAAAAGTATTAGTAATTGTCCAAGTGGTACTGGCTGATTGAGTAATCACAGCGGTATAAGCAGCCGAGATGACAACTGATTGAATAGACCAATTGGCGGTAATATTGGCGTTGGTATTTACTGCTCCGTCAAAACGAGCTGTATCGGAAGTACTGGGAACAGACGCTCCTCCAGCTCCACCAGAGGTAGCAGACCAAGAAGAAGTTACATTTACAGCCGCCCCAGCTGCTCCCACCCAATACCGATTCGCCGCAAAAGTATCCGTCGTAAAAACAAAAAAGAAGAATAAAATAATAGGTAAAATCAGCCATACATTCCCTATTCTTTTTTGTGCTTGACAACTTTTCATGATTTGCTATACTTACTCTACATATGGCCTTCGGGCTCGGAACCGCTTTCGCAAGAAGGCGGTTTCATATTTTTACTCATCACTATCTACATAATCTATAATCTCTTTTATTCGTTCTTTTATTTCTAAATAATCCTCCTCTCCCATATACCCCATTTTATCTATTAATCTTTTACTGTCTATTAATTTTATCTGGGAAAGATTTGCAGTATTTTTAATTTTGGACTCTAAAATTTCAAAACTAAAATAATATTTCCCAATTTTATCCTGTGAAGTTAATGATATGGCCCAAAATGTCTCCGCATTAAATTTTTTAAATATTAAAACTGGTCTTCTAAACTCTTCGTTCTTTCCATCTTGCTCAAAACCAACATTAAGTCCTAAATGACACCACCAGATTTCCTTTTCTCTAAAAAAGATATCTGAAATATCTTTGGTATTTATAACTTTTTTCTTTATATTCCACTTATCAAAGTCCTTTTGCATTGTATTATTCTTGATTATATCACAAAACAATAACAGGTGCCCAATTGGCAGTATTATTATAATCTGCTCCATTCACCGACGCCACCCAATACCGATTCGCCGCAAAAGTATCCGTCGTAAAAACAAAAAAGAAGAATAAAATAATAGGTAAAATCAGCCATACATTCCCTATTCTTTTTTGTGCTTGACAACTTTTCATGATTTGCTATACTGTTTATATTCCTACGAAAGAGACCCTGATGAGGTTTTGTCCTCATTGGGGGCTTTTTCTTCTACAAACTCTAAAATATTTTCGAGATAATAATTGACTCATAATATAAGTTAATTATACCTGATTTAAGTATAAGAAACAATGGTTTTTGGTAATAAAAAGACGAAAAATTGACCCTGGGGATAGGAAATTATCTTGTATCCTTCAGATTTAAACTAAACAACAGACCCAAGAGCATAATTAGACCTAAAACAAAAAAAGGTTGGCCGTGATCAGCACCAAATAAATTCATTGTTAAAGTCATAATTAACGGACCAAGGACATAAGCCAAGGGACGAGAAATTCTAAAAAAACTAATGATATTAGTATTCAGATTATTAACTTTCTTAAAGAAATAAGTATCATTCATTATCTCCACGCTACTGGCCCCAATTCTGGTGACCAAAAGCAACAGCGCCCAAAGCCATAAACCACCAGTTTGAGGAATAAAAAATAAAATAAAGGTTGATAGGGCCATAATGATGAAACCCGTACTTAAAATTTCTTTCTCTCCTAATTTTTCGTCAGCAATTCTCCCCAGAGGAAATTGTATAAAAACAAAAGGCAAAAGCATTATACCAAAAATCACACCAATTTCCGTCCAAGAGAAACCAATATATTTATGTAAATAAATCGGTGTATAAATAGTCATCCAGGAATAAAAAAAGTGTAATAAAAAATTAGAAGAAAAGATATTTCTAATATTCTTATCTCTTCCCACCTCCTGAAAGGTTTGCCAGACAGAAACAGCTTGGTAATCTGAGTCTTTAAAGTCTTTTAATTTTTTAATTAAGATAAAGAAAGTGGGGATTAAAAAAACTAGAGCCGCCAAGTATATCTTCCAATAATCACCATTAACTAAAATCAGACCACAAATCAAGGGAGAAAATACCCAAGCCAAATTTCCTAAAGTTAAATATATCCCTCTAATTTTACCTGTCTCCTCATCATTGGAAAAACCTTCTAAAAAAATATCCCAAGATAAATAGATGAAAGGAATTGTAATCAAACTGACCATAAAGAACGTGACCAACCAGAAAGGAGTCTGGCCCAAAATCAGACCAAGCAAAGCTAAAATCTCTAGGCCAACTAGGAATAAAGCAGTGTGATAATTCCCAAATTTTTTCAAAACTGATGGCGCTAGAAAGAAAAGAAAAATAGTAAAAATAGAAGCCATAGTATAGACTAAACCAATAGAATTCTCAGGAAGAAAAACATCAAGAAAACTGGAATTAACATAAGCTGGTAAAGCCGTATGAAAAGCAAACAAAAAGCCCAAAAGATAGACGAAAAACAGACTATAATCTTTTAGTATATTAGCCTTGAGCTTCGTGTAGAATTTAGCCATTATAAGAAAATTAAATTGTCACTGATGAAACTGAAGCGAAGCCATAATTCTGTGCCTGTTGTAATAGGATAGCAAAAATAATACCAATCAAAATTACCATCATAACTAAGACAAATTTATTATTCATAATCGTTCGGAAAGTATTTACTTTACTTAAATAACCAAGACTAAATAGATTTAATTTATTTACCGAATTTACCTCGGATGAGGGCATCTTTTTAAGTAAATTCATATCCCGAAATTCTCCACTGGCACCTAACATACCCAAACCAATAACATTAGCAAAAAGTGGAAAATAATTATTTTTACCAGTAATAGTATTCAAATTAGTACTATAAATACTGGTGGCTATTTGCACTTCCCGTTTAAGAGAATTTTTGGCGACTTCCGTAATGGCAGGCAAAAGAGCAGATCCTCCAATCAAATAAATATCTTCTAATTTTTGTTTAAAGGCCTGCTCATAATAATTTATAGCTTGATCAGTCTCTTTCAAAATATCTTCCATCAGTGGTAAAATTATTGGTCGGACAGTATTATCTTTACTATCTTTAAAGCCAAACTTAATTTTTAAGGCCTCAGCTTCAGCATTTTCCAATTTTAATTTTTCTTTTACTGCCTGAGTAAAATGTTCTCCAGCAACTGGTATAGTCACCGACATATTTATTTTATCATTGCTATCAAAAAAACTGAGATTAGTTGAACGAGCACCGATATCCACAATTAAACTTTGACGATTAGAACTCTTAAGAATAATGCGGGCCAAACTAAAAGATTCAATGCATAAAGAAACAACTTCCAAACCAATAGAATTACAAAATCTAACATAACTGCCAGCAACTTCTTTCGGCACACTAATAAACATAATTAACTTCTTATTTTTATCAGGTAATGGTTTTTCTACAAAATCCCAAAAAGTCTTATCAATATTAATTGGCATAGTCAAAGAGACATTATCCGTGACCGCCAGTGATAAATTACCAGCTTTAAGTTTAGAATCTACTTCAAAACATTTAATATAAACTTGCGATTCTGGTAAAGATAAAATAACCTTATTAGTAGAAACCTTTCTTGGCTTAACTTCTTTTAAGAGTTTTTTTAATTTTTCTGCCAAAACTGCTTGATTTAAAATTCGGCCATTTTCTACTATTCCGACTGGTAATTCTGTTCGGCCATAAGTCACAATGGAAAATTTAAAGACTTTTTCTAATTCTACAATTTCCACTGAACGATCACCGATGTCCAAACCAAAAGCTTTATCAAATTTTATAGTTAAAGTGTCTCTTAATATTTTTTTAGAATTCATATATTTTATTATTATTCAAAATCGGCTACTTCTTCCCAATAATTTATTGATATACTTGGTGTATTCGTCGCCACTTCTATTTCAATCTTTTTTGTAAATTGTGAGACTGTGCTGGAAGCTTTGATTAACTTAGCTGTACCACTATCAGTCACAGGATAAATATAACATATTTCATCACCAACGGACAACTCTTGACCTGTTGTACTAGCAAAACCCCAATTCTCAGCCGTAGTTGTGGTTGAAGTAGTAGAAGCAATCATTTGGCCAAGAGCATATTCCGCACAAGCATTAACGGTGCTCCAAGCTTTAAGTGAGTTTTCCGAATCAGCGCTTTCATTTATCTTACCAATGGAACGTAACATTATTCCGGTCGTAATAGTTAAAACCACAGCGCTTACTAAAAGCACCATGGTTAGAACAATAAAACCTCTCTTTTTGTTTTTAAAAGATTTTAAAATCATTCAGTTGCACCATTAATCTCTAAAGCATCGCCCACAGTCTGACTAATATCATCTAAAACGGACTGGCTATTTTGATTTATATCTTGAACGCTCTCAATTTTTGATTTCCCAAAAATAGCATCAAAGGCAAAATTTCCAATAAAATATAAAACCGTTCCAGCAATGGCGAGATATAAGATAGCTTCAATTAATGTAAATCCTCTTTTCATATTTATATTATATCACTGATTCCAATTTGTTAAAATTGTTTGTAAAACAACACTCGCTTCACGACTTGGGGTTAAATCCCAAGTCACAGTAACAGAAACATCTTTTGTGGAGGTAGCAGTAGAACTAGCTATTACACTTACGATTCTTTCATATTTATTATCATCAACTTCAGCACTAGAATCAATTAAATCAGAAGCACCTGAAAAAGACCAGTTTACGCCATCAGAAATAAGACCATGATAACCATCTTCTAAATTAGCCCAGCTATTATCCCTAATGGATCGCACAGCACTAACTCCCTCCTTGGCATAAAGCAAAGCATTTGTTCTTTCTGAACTTAAACGAGTACTTATATTAGAATCAATTAGTAGAGTCACCATCGCAATTGCTCCTAGTGAAAAAATCGCCACAGCTAATACCAACTCTAATAAACTGAATCCCCCACTTTTTTTATTTTGTTTAATATTACTCATAATTTATTCTATTTTAGATACTTCGCCAGAAGCACCGATAAGAATTTCACGAGAAATAGTGCCAAAAGTAATAGTCGTTGTTCCTGTGAGATCTGGCAAGCCAGTTAATTTATTAAAATAAATATCAGTCACGCCAGAAAAAGTTATGCTACTGATAACAGAATAAACTTCGTCTTGATTAGAATCCCGACCATTAACACCCTCATCATCATCAAAATCTTCTCCCTGAAAGATTGTATAACTTTCGGGTATCATATGAACTCCAAAGGCACTGTCATTTTTTTGGAGAACTGCATCATGTCTGGCTTGTTGCAAAGCGGAAATAATATTACTCTGGGCTTCGTTTAATAATTGCGATCTGTAAAAATTTAAACTATAGGGGGCAGAGAAGGCAAAAATTACGACACCAACTGCCACCACAAGTAAAACTTCTATTAGAGTAAATCCTTGTTTAAATTTCATTTTATTATTTTAACACAACCGCCCCGGCTCGTAAAACCTCGCCACCCCGCCTTGACTAAGGTGTGGAAAGCAGAACCTCCCCTTTCCCCTCCTTTTCTAAGGAGGGGTGGCATTCTGATGACGGGGTGGTCTACACTCCCAAATTTCCCGTCAATTTGTAAATTGGCAAAATAATGGACATAGCAATCAAACCGACAGCCAAAGCAATAAAGACTAACAAAACTGGTTCAATAATAGTCGGCAATAATTTAGTTCGCTCAATGATTTCTTTTGTCCAAAAATCCGACACTTTAAAGAAAGATTCTTCCAAAGTTCCACTATTTTCTCCCACTGCCAAGACGCTAATTGAATTAGCTGGGTATAATTCCTTATATTCTTGCATAGTATTAACCAAAGAAATTCCTTTATTTACCCGATCAATCATTTCTTTTAAAACTTTTTTATAATAAAGATTAGATGTACCAACATAAGCAATCTCTAAAGCTTCATCAATAGAAATACCAGATTTCATTAATGTTCCCATTAATTGAGAGAAAAGAGCTAATTGATAACCAATCACAAATTGTTTTATATACGGAGAAAAAACTAAAGTCTTGTGATATAAAAATTTCATTTTCTGAATTTTAAAAATCAAAAAAATAGTCAACCAAAGGAAAAAAGCGCCAGCTAAAACAAATAACCAGTACTGTTGAGTAAATAAAGAAATTGCTAAAACTATTCTGGTAATCAAAGGCAATTCCACATGCAAACTAGTGAACATCGGCACTAATTTAGGTAAAATAAAAATTGTCAAACCACCACCCAATAAAACTACGGCGGTCAAAACAATTTTTGGATAAAGCATAACACCATTAATTTGTTTTCGTAAATTACTATCACGTTCCAACCAAACAGACAAGAATTCCAAGTTTTCTGCCAAAGAACCAGATAATTCTCCCGCTTCCACCAAACTAATAAAAATTTTGCCAAAGGAGCCCTCTTCTTCACTAATCGCCGAAGCCAAAGACACGCCCATTTCCAAACGGCTTTTAATTCTATATAAAATCTTTTGCATTAAACCGGGTTTTGCCTGCCCTGCCAAAGAATCCACCGCTTCATTAATAGTCACTCCACCACGAAGAAGAACAGCCAAATTTTTAGCAAAACCGATTTGCTCTTCTAGAGAGACTTTATTAAAAAGATTATTTAGTTTTTTAAGATTCATATATTTACCCTCCTAAGTTTTTATTTGATAAAAATTTTGGCGGGTTAATCCAAATTAGACAAACTCTCTAATTCATCAAAAGTTGTTACGCCATTAAATAAGTGTACCAAACCATTGTAGAACATTAAAGTCATACCATTTTCTTGAGCTTTATTTTCAATTGATGATGATGAGGCCTTTGCGCTAACTAAAGCACGTACTTCATCATCCACTTCCATTACTTCATAAACAGCGATTCGGCCTAAATAACCAGTATGTTTACAGGCCTTACAACCAGTCCCGCGATATAATTTAATATTATTAAGCTTTGTATTAGGAAAAAATTTCTTCATCATTGCCTGAAATTGTGAATCTTTTTCTAATGCTACCAAATCAGGAATGTCTGCGGCTGTTTTTGGATAATTTGTTTTACAATGAGGACAAACTTTTCGCACTAATCTTTGCGCAATAACAACATTAACAGAAGAAGCTACCAAAAATGGTTCAATTCCCATCTCTAATAAACGAGGGAAAATTGTCGCTGCATCATTTGCGTGCAAAGTAGAAAATAGTAAGTGACCTGTCATAGAAGCATTTACCGCAATACTGGCTGTTTCATTATCACGAATTTCTCCAACCATAATCACATCAGGGTCTTGACGGACGATGGAACGTAGACCGTTAGCAAAGGTAATATTTTTCTTTACATTTACTTGAATTTGCTGAACTTTATCAATACTATATTCTACTGGATCTTCAACCGTCACAATATTTATTGGCAAAGCACTTAAAATCTGAACTAGAGCATAAAGGGTAGTCGTTTTACCAGCACCAGTCGGACCAACCACTAAAATCATACCATAAGGTTGAGCAATGGCTTTTTTAACTTTAATAATATCTACTTCGTTTAAACCCAAATCTTCCAAAACAATTTTCTTAGTTCTCTCAGACAAAATACGAAAGACAATATTTTCACCATGAGTCACTGGTAAGATAGAAACACGGACATCAAATTCCATTCCCTCTTTTTTATACTCAAAACGACCGTCTTGAGTCGCATCGCGCTCATCGGTTCGTAAATGAGACATAATTTTTACTCGAAAAACAACTTTATCATGCATTTCAATTGGATAGCGCACTACTTCGTTCAAAATACCATCAATACGAAAACGGACGGAAACGGTATCATTAGATAAAGGTTCAATATGCACATCGGAAGCATTATTTTCATAAGCATATTCCAAAAACTGATTAACCAAAAGGACTACACTATTTTCATCATTATGAACTTTATAATTTTCAATTAAATCAACAACATTTTTAAAAATATTATTTTTATAAGCTTTCAATGCCTCCTGCATACCAAGAGGAGTGGCATAATAAATAGCCACTCGCCCTTCGGTCGCCTGATCTACGTGTTTAATAAATTCAAAATTACCGGGATTGGAAATAGCTAAATTATAACCCTCAAGATTTTTAGCAAAAATAATTGCTCCTTGCGCGCGCGCTACCACTTCTGGAATCATTTCCAAAAGATCATTCTGTAAGTTTTCTTCTCGGAGATCAATATAAGGGACTTTAAAATACTGACTAACGGCTTCCCCTAGTTTTTCATCCTTGATTATATCGTCTTTGACCAAAGCAATTTCAAGTGTTTCGCCTTTCTTAGAATTAGCACTGGCCACTCGATCAAAGTCTTGCTCACTGATATAATCTCCAGAAATTAATATTTCTTTTAATTTTTCTTGAGCTAAAGACATTATTTAGTTGTTATCTAGTGACACTTATTGTAGCCTCATTTTCTGCTAGTGGAGCACAAACGGTAATTCGTCCACTTGCCTCCTCAACAATACCATAACCACCACCTCCACCAGCATCTACAGCAACAAAAGGATCTCTTGGGATAGCAGTAAGATACGTTGAAGATGCAGTAATTAAATCAGTCTCTAAATCTACAAGGGAAGTACATGTACCATCATCCTGACAAATTTGTGCACCAGCTGTTGCTAATCCATCAACAGCACAACTAGTTGATACTTCAGGGATAGTTGTTGGTAAGACACCGCTATTATCAATAGAATACTGATAAACAGCATTTAAAATCGTCAATACATCTGAACGACGCTGGGCATTACGAGTATCACCCAATTGTTTAGTTGGGTTAATGGCCAAAATAACAATACCAGCCAAGATTGAGATAATACCGACAACCAATAATATTTCCAAAAGAGTAAAACCACCCTTTCTACTAACTTTTTGTGTCATAATTTTGTTTTGTCTCGCCGAAACTTCATTAAGCACGGACGAATAATTAATTAATAAATTGATAAAAGCTTTTTAAGCTTGTTTTATTATACCAAGCCCTTGATTTAAATACAACCTAAAAGTTATCCACAGGTAAATTATTATGGTAATTCACAACCAGTAATTTTGGCGATACCCTCTAAGCCCTATTCCCCTTCATATTTATTACCCCGAGCATCAATCCAGGTTGGATAACCATTAATTCCTAAATCTGTACACAATTTTATATTATCTGGACATTCCACGTAAGGCACATATTTAAAGGAATCTCCAAAAGCCTTCTTTTCATTAGTACAATGAGCACACCAAACAGCCCCATACATCGTCAAACCCTTTTCAGCCACACATTGTGCAAAAGTATCATATTTACCAGGGGCGCCAGCAGTTTTGGGTTGATTAAAATAAATAAAAATAGCAATCAAAGCTATCACGACAATCGCCACTACCAAATACCAAACTACTTCTTTCTTATTTTGCATTTTACTTTTTTTATACTGCTATTCATTACAACAATCCACTAATTTACTCATTACATCTTTCAAAGTCATTGGTTTTTCCTCATCTGCTAATTTTTGTAAATCTGGAATATTTATAACTTTTAACCTTAGGGCAAAAAATAAATTGAACATTTTTAGAGAATCCTTAAAAAACTCTTTTGCCTCATCTTTTTTACCTTCTTTTTGCAATTTAGTACCAACTTCCATTAAGCGCATAGAAGTAGCCAATAAATGTTTTGAAATACACCAGACTTCCCCCTCTTTTTTTTCGATCAACCTTCCTAGAAGTTTAGTCCGCATCAGACGGATTTCATTCATCATCTCAAAATATTCCGACTTTTCTGTTTTAGCGCCAGTAAAGAAAAAATGTTCTTCCAAAGAAATCAAATTCATAATACCAATCGCCAAATCCTCTTCGGTAGATAAATCTAAACTACCACCAGCTTTTAGCAACTCTATCTTCTTAATAATTTCTTCGTAATTTTTATTATCTCCAGTCATGGATACATTATACGTGAAGAAAAATAAAAGTAAATCAACCTCAACCCCGGCCCTTCTCCTTGACTAAGGAGAAGGGGGAAAAGGAGGGGTCACTATTCTAATAATGAGTGAAGTTACTCTAATTCTATTTTAATCTTTATCATCACTCTATCTAAATCATTTTTTACCTCACTATTCCAAAATCTAATGACTTTTATTCCTAAACTTTCAAAATATTCCGTTCTTTCCTTGTCACCTTCTTTATTATCCAGATGTTGTCCGCCATCTATTTCAATAATTAATCTTTTTTCAGGACAAAAGAAGTCAGCAACGAAATTACCAATACTGTGTTGACGACGAAAACGATATCCTAAACTGCTATTTCTTAATTGAAACCAAAGTATTTTTTCTTCTGGCGTAAAATCCCGCCGCAATAATTTTCTAGCCACGCCCAAATGTTTCAAATTATGAATATGAATCATTTATATATAATAACACAACCTCACCCCTAGCCTCTCCCCTTGACTAAGTAGAGGGGAAAAAGAGATGATTTCTTAATTACGACCCTCTCCTCAGTCGAGGAGAGGGTGGCTATTCTGATAGCCGGGTGAGGTTGTTAAATTAGAAATACTAATAAACCCAAAATTATTAAAATGAAAGCCACCCAGACCCGAGCCTTTTTAGTTTCCATTCGTCTTAACTTATCTAGCTTTTCTAAGATTGGCTTGTCGGTAGAAATAAAGATAGCAATCAAAAGTGGTAAGACAAAAATAAAATTATAAAGAACTAAATAAATAAAGCCTTTTAAAAAAGAAGCATCATCATGAAGTAAACCAAGGACTAAAAGATATGGACCACCGGTACAAGGAAATTCAAACATTCCTACCAGTAAACCCAGAATAAAAGAGGCTGGAATCGTCGCTTTAGCAATCAATTCCCCCACTTTTCCGTGTGAAGCGTCAGGTAATTTAAGTTTAATCGGAAAGTTTGGAAAAAATTCATTTAATAAATTGATAACTCCAAAAATTATAATAGCAATCGCACCCAGCTTGGCCATACTATTGGGAATATTGAAAATAGTCAGAACTTTTAATATTCCTAGGCCAATTAAAATATAAGTTAAGAATATGCCGACCACATAAACCAAACCGGTTCGAATAATCTGAGCTCGGCTATGGCCTAAACTGAAAAGAAAGGCTAGGGTAATAAATAATACAGAAAAAGCACAAGGATTAATACTATCTACAAAGGCGGCTGCTATAATTAAAAAAGGAAGGAAATTTATCTTAGACTTTAAATCTAGAAAACCAATATCAATTATTCCTGTATAGACTAGGGCAAAAACAGCTAAAAAAAATGCTAACCCAGCTAAAGATAAATAATGTCTTAATTTCATTACTTTTTTCGTGCGCGGAGAATACGTGAGGCCTCGGCTACAATACTATCAACAGTCATAGATGCTTTAATCAAAAAACTCGTAGCGCCTAGATCTAATCCTCGTTTAATATCTTCTCTTTCACCTAAGTTAGATAGAACAATAACAGGAATATCTTTTGTCTTATCTCTTTTCTTTAATTCAGCCAAAACATCAAAACCACTCATTCCAGGCAAAAGTAAATCCAAAAAAATTAAATCGGGAATTTCTGATTCCACTAAAGCCTGAACTAATTCCCCACTTTCAATATGACGAACGTCACATTCTTCATCAATTAATTTTTTAGAAACTAAACCACCAAGAAATTTATCATCTTCTACAATTACAATTTTTGTTCCTGGACTAAATTTTTGTATGTTTTCCATTTCTTATATTATATAACTAGCCATTTTTTAATGCAAATGCTAAAAACCGTATAAACCTAAATCTACATTAAGTGCCTCATTTAAAGATTTAATCACTCCTTGAGTCCAGACATAGGCGAGCCAAATAATCGTGATGGTAGAAAGGATTAATAAAGTTAGAGCAATTTCACCGATTAATTTGGTTTTTTTATCACTAGACTTAAGATATTTTAATCCAGGCCAGCGAGTAATAAAAAGAAAACAAATCATCGGTAAAATAATACTAAATAAATATATTCCGATTTGAGTAAAAAAAGTTGTAGATAATGGTGCTGAATTTATTTTCGTCCCACAATTCGGGCAAAAATAATAGTTCGGCAAAATCGGCTGATGACAAACCCGACATATTTTTTCGGTGGAGTTTAATTCCATTAATCTATTATAGCACACTCACAGGTCGGTCGTCTGGTATCAAATGAAAACACCTTAATCGATTATAGGAAATAAAGCACCTGGACCATTGGTCAATTTTTTATACAGAGATGAATTAGCTGCAATGAAATTAGAATTTTTGTAATTGTAATTTTTACTTCCTAGGTTTGCTACGAAACCACCCGCCTCTTTAACCAAAAGAGAACCAGGAGCATAGTCATAATCCTTGCCCCAAGGATCAAATGTAATTCTACCTTCGAGTTTCCCTTCCGCAATCATTGCATATTCATAACCAGCACACATTACTTTAAAAAGAGCTGAAAATTTATGGAGTTCAAGAACAATTTTTAAATTTTCAGGTTTATCTAAGTGTGTTTCCCATCCGATATACGAATCATTCAATAGCCTGTCGCTTACATATATTCTGATGCCATTTTTATATGCACCTTTTCCTTTTTCAGCATGATATATTACATCCCCAACAAAATCATAAATAACAGAGAAAATTACCTGGCCATTGTCTACTAAGGCAAGCATTGTGGTGCAAAATGGGATTCCTCTTAAATATAAACCTGTTCCGTCTATGGGATCAACTAGCCAAAATTTACTTGCTTCTCTGTTACCCCCAAATTCTTCACCAATGAATGGAATATCTGGATAAAACTTTTTAAGTTCTCTTTCTAAATATCTCTCGACTTCTTGGTCTATCTTTGTAACTACATCGTGTGCATATTCAGTCTTATGTTCTAAAATTTCCACATTACCAAAATAAGGAAGAGAGATGTCTCTTGTTTTTTTTATAATTGGTAATACTATTTCTGAGATATTTTCCATAATTTTATTATATCAGATTTACGAGCTGCCGGGCTTGGAATCGGACCAAGATTACCGCTTTCAGAGAGCGATTGCCTACCATTAGCAGACCCGGCA
>CAZAJY010000014.1:0-15518 GCA_964485905.1 uncultured Candidatus Saccharibacteria bacterium
CTATTCAGCAAGGTATTTTGTATATTTTGCAAGCTAGAAATGGTAAAAGAACTGCCGCAGCGGCTGTAAAGACAGCTGTTGATATGGTGAAAGAAAAATTAATTACCAAAGAGCAAGCTTTATTACGAGTAGAACCAAATTCTTTGAATCAACTTTTGCACAAACAATTAGATCCAATCGCTGTAAATAAGGCAGAAGTGATTGCTCAGGGTTTGCCGGCTTCGCCGGGCGCCGCGGTGGGAGAAATTGTCTTTACTGCTTCTGATGCTTTTGAAAAAACTAAGGCTGGAAAAGCTGTGATCTTGGTGAGAACAGAGACTTCACCAGAAGATATTGATGGTATGCATTCAGCTAAGGGAATTTTAACCGCCCGTGGTGGTATGACCTCACACGCTGCCGTGGTGGCTCGTGGTATGGGTACCAGTTGTGTGGCTGGTTGTTCTGATTTAATTATTAGTGAAAAAGCTAAAACTTTAACCATTAAAAATAAAGGACTTGTCTTGAAAGAGGGAGAATTTATTTCTCTGGATGGAGCAACCGGAAAGGTTTATACTGGGAAATTAGCGACTCAAGATCCAGAATTATCAGGTGACTTTGGAACCTTAATGTCTTGGGCGGATAGTTTTAGAAAAATTGGAGTGCGAACCAACGCTGATACTCCAACTGATGCTACTATGGCCAGAAAATTCGGTGCCGAAGGAATTGGTCTTTGTCGAACAGAACACATGTTCTTTGAAGGTGAAAGGATTAAAGCGGTTCGCGAAATGATTTTGGCGGGTGAAGTAGAGAGCCGTAAAAAAGCTTTGGCAAAACTTTTGCCATATCAGAGAGAGGACTTTGTTAGTCTATTTCATACTATGGCTGGTTATCCTGTCACCGTTAGATTCTTGGATCCACCACTTCATGAATTCTTACCAACTAAAGAAAAAGATATTCTTGAATTAGCTAAAGAAATGAAAGTGAGTGTGGAAGTTATTAAAAATAAAATTAGTGATTTACACGAATTTAATCCCATGTTGGGTCATCGTGGTTGTCGTTTGGCCATTACCTATCCGGAAATTTATGATATGCAAACGACCGCGGTAATTGAGGCGGCGATTCTCGTTTCTAAGAAATGCCCTAAGTGCGGGAAGAAACATAATGTTGTTCCAGAGATAATGATTCCATTAGTAGCGACCACCAAAGAGTTCTCCATTTTGAAAGATAGCGTCGTAAAAATTGTGGAAGAAAAATTAAAGATGGCTAAAGTTAAAATGAATTACAAAATTGGAACTATGATTGAAGTGCCAAGAGCGGCTTTGGTTGCCGATAAGATTGTCGAAGCCGGAGCAGGATTTTTCTCCTTTGGAACTAATGATTTAACTCAAATGGGCGCTGGTTTGTCTCGTGATGATGCCGGTAAATTCTTAAAAGAATATGTAGCTCAGGGTATTTATGAATTTGATCCATTTGAAGTTTTGGACCAAG
The DNA here is from genome assembly GCA_964485905.1 of uncultured Candidatus Saccharibacteria bacterium. Classification (GTDB taxonomy): domain Bacteria; phylum Patescibacteriota; class Minisyncoccia; order Phycocordibacterales; family GWA1-40-21; genus CAIJXO01. The sequence continues at coordinate 1,468 of CAZAJY010000014.1, forward strand.
AGGGAATCGGAGAATTAATTAGAATTGCTATTAAAAAAGGCCGAGGTGTGAAAAAAGACTTGAAAGTTGGTATCTGCGGTGAGCATGGTGGGGAACCAAGAACTGTAGAATTCTGTCATCGAGAAGGTTTAAGTTATGTTTCTTGTTCGCCATTCCGTGTGCCGATCGCTCGATTGGCCGCCGCTCAAGCGGTGGTGAGAGAGAAGAAGTAATTTAACAACCAGAAAACAAAATTAATTAAAATTATTCGCACTTAACCCTCTCTCCGGGGGCTCCGACGCGACGAAAAATTTAAATTAATTTTATTTTCTTAAGAAATAAAATGTCATTCATAAAAAATTTATTATTGAAAAAAATGCTGAAGAATCAGCTGAAGGGGGTGCCGGAGGATCAGCAAAATAAAATAATTGAAGTAGTGGAAAAAAATCCAAAGCTGTTTTCTGATATCGCCGCCGAAGTAAAAGTAAAAATGGATGGGGGAATGGATCAGCAATCAGCTACCATGCAGGTAATGATGTCTCACCAGCAAGAATTGCAGGATGTGATGAAATAACTATATTAAATTTAAAAAATCTGCTAGAATCGCAGGATGGAACTAAAAATCGGCATGGTCCGTACACAACCCAACTTTTTGGGATAGGGGATCATACTAAATCTATTCCGTTTGAGTTTAAGATAAGAATACCCTTGCCAAATAAGCTGTTTGGAAATAAGTAGAAAAAAGAAAAAGCCCACTCGTAAGCGGAACTTTTTCCCGCCCACTTGAGTGGACTTATATTTAGTCTGAGGATCTACCAGAACCTCTTCATGCGCGTACGCGTGGGTGGTTCAGGATAATCCATGGTGACGTGGCTTTCATGTGACCAATGCACCTTGCCATCAGGTGTCTTGACGCCAACGATATGCTTGAAGCTATCTGCGTCGGCCAGAACACCCTTAGTTACCTTACCCTCGAAGCAGATCTTCACCGATACCCCTTCACTCTGGTAGTTTCCAGAGGTGGGCAAATATATGCTTTTCATCTCCCTTTGCTCCTTTCGACGCGTAATGCGTCTATTGCTACAGGTTTCTGATAATGTTCAATTTAATTGTAAGTATAGCACCTTTCATCTTTTTTGTCAAGCACGAAAAGGGAAGGGGGGTGGGGTGTTAAATTCTAATTATCCATATCATAAATAAAGGTGCTCCGGTGTCGACGGAATTTTTGGAGGCTTTGGGTTATTCTTTACTATGCTGTTATTTGAAAATTCTGGCCAGTAATACATTTAGCTTCATCTGAGGCAAGGAATAAAGCCTTTTCAGCCACCTTCTCAGGTTCAACCAGTCTACCTTGAGCTTCTACTTCCTCTTTTGGAGCTTTCAACCAATAACCAGCCTTGACGGCACTTGGTGAGATAGCGTTAGCCCTACCGAAAGGTGCTAGGAGTTTGACATAGGCCTGAGTGATATTTACTACCCCTGCTTTTGAAGCACTGTATGACAAAGAATCAGGTTGGCCGTCCGTGGAATATCGGGAAGCAATATTTATCATCACTCCACTTTTTTGCTTTTGAAATATCTCAATTACATATTTAGAAACATTCATTACTGAAACTAGATTTTGCTGTAATGACTTTACCCAAATATCAGATGAGCCATTCCATTCATCACCATCAATATATCGTCCAGCGTTATTTACTAACACATCTATTTTCCCGAATTTTTTAATAGTTTCGTCTACCACCTTTTTCGCCTCAATCTCGTTAATTAAATCAGCTCGAATAGCTATGGCTTTTTGGCCAAGGCTTTCTATCTTTTTTACTACTTCATCAGCTCCAACCTTATTACTTTTATATGTAATGGCCACATTTGAACCATTTTTGGCAAACAATAAAGCCGTTGCTTTGCCAATTCCACTAGAACCCCCTGTTACTAGAATTGTTTTCATATTTTAATCTTTTAATGAAATAACTTGAATCCCTTTACTTTCTATATCTTCTTTAGGCCAAAACTGAGTTAAGTCATCAATCTTCCACCTACCAACATAACCGACTTTCTTTTCTAATACTCTACCTGTGTAATCTTTTGTCTTTGGATTCCATTCTTTCAATACGAGAATATCTCCCTCGTCTATACTAAAATCATTTAGGCGAAGCTCAAATGTCTTCTTTCCACCAAGAATCTCCTGAAAATATTCTGGCCAGACTTTTTTCTCAATTTTCATATTTAATTTTGAGGATATATTCTATATTCTAACAGGTGTAATTTCTGTCCAAGACCATTCGTATCATCATATTCTCTTTCAATCTTTCCACCCATAGATTCAGGTATTCTCCGACTAGCAATATTTTCTTCGGCAACGGGATAAATTATATATTCATAATCAAGGTTTTTATCAGCCCATTTTTTTAGAGCTTGCATAGCCTCTTTACCATAACCGTGTCCGTGTGCTGACAATTTAATCCAGATGCCTAGCTCTGGTGTCTTACTATCAATATGGTGTAGACCGCCACAGCCGACAAATTCTTCAGTAGTTTTATCAATAATGACTATTTGAAAATTTGTTCCCGCCGAGTTTGACTTCATTGATGATTCAATAAAATCTATTACCTCCTGAAGATTCTCGGAGGGTTTAGGTTTCATATAAATAGTTATCTCTGGGGTAAATTCCTTAAAAATATCCTCCTTATAATCAAGGCTGATAGTCTTAAGTAATAAATGCTCAGTTTCTATACTTTCAGGTATCGGTTGTGATTCATTTTTATTTTGCTCTTTATTCATCCTACAAATATAGCATTTTTTTCCAAAACAAAAAACTCCCCAGAAATGGGAAGTTCTTTGTGGGAGTAGCAAATTACTTTGAGAGAAGACTGGATTTCGTCGCCGGTCTTATTTCTCGTTCATTTCCCAGCCCTCAGTTTGCAACTGTTATGCTCGGCTGAACTCTTGGTGTGTCCGTAAACCAGTTATCGCTTTTTACCGCTCCCTCTGTCCTTGCGGACAAATCCACCGCACAATGGCGGATGACGAGTCTTAATTCACGATCCCTGTTTTCAATATAATTGAAAAACCCCAACTCTCACTACTCCGAGGATAGTATAGCATAAAACTTAACCACCCGCCAAATTATCAGAATAATTTTTTCGGGCAGGCATCTCCATCCATTAGCACCACAACCGGTCGATCAATTGGTTTGCCGTTTAGAAGAAAACCAAGCTGGCCGGGTTTGTATTTTTTGAAGATCTCTGGAAATTATTTTATGATTTTCTTTTTGTCTAAAATTTGTTATTGTATCATCTATGGAAATTACGAAAGAAATAATTGAAAAGTTTAAGAAATGGATTAAATTGAAAATTAGAATATATTGTTCTGAACCGAAAGATAGATATTTTTATGATCGGGAAATTTGGTGGGCAAGTTTAGGAGCAAATATAGGCTTTGAACAAGATGGCAAGAATGATAATTTTGAACGGCCAGTTTTAGTTCTGAAAAAATTTAATAAAGATGTTCTTTGGATTTTACCTCTAACGAGTAAAGATAAAAATACCAAAAATAAAAAGTATTACTTTCAGACAAAAGACAAAGAAGAAGTCTCTTTTATAATTTTATCTCAACTTAGGTTAATAAGTAGTAAAAGATTATTACGACACTTGAGAACTTTACCAGAAGAAGAGTTTAACGAAGTAAGAAAGCGAGTAAAAGAATTTATATAAAAACGAACACCGCCCTTGCGGACGGTGTTCTCGGAGCCTTTCGGCCATTTGTAAGTTAAGTATAGCAAATTCATCGTAAGTGTCAAGGGTTATCAATGAGTTAAAATATGTTATAAATAAAGGGTAATTCAAATTAAAAAGATGGACATCAAAATTGGAATTGTGGGATTGCCAAATGTGGGGAAATCGACGCTCTTTAATGCGCTGACGCGCAAGGCTGTACCGTGTGAGAATTATCCTTTTTGTACCATTGATCCATCAGTAGGGGTTGTGGCCGTGCCTGATGAACGATTGGGAAAACTATCTGAATTTAGTAAATCAGCCAAAACGATTCCAGCCGCGGTGGAATTTGTGGATATTGCTGGTTTGGTCAAAGGTGCATCGGCCGGTGAAGGTTTGGGTAATAAATTTTTAACAAATATTCGGGAGACGGATGCGATTGCGGAAGTGGTGCGAATTTTTGAGGATGATAATATTATTCACGTGGCCAATAAAGTTGAGCCATTGTCAGATATTGAAACTATAAATCTAGAATTAATTTTGGCAGATTTACAAAGCGTTTCTAAAAGACTTGGTAGTTTATCTAGTGAAATAAAAAAAGGGCTTAAAACCGCAGTTATTGAAAATTCGGCATTAGAAAAAATAAAAAAAGTTTTAGAAGAAGGAAAATTAGCACAAGTTGCAATTTTAGATGAATTTGAAATTGCGGAAGCAAAAAAACTTTGTTTATTAACAATGAAGCCAATTCTTTATGTGTTGAATAAAAAAAGTGGAGTAAAAAATTTAGACCAAATTAATGATGAGCGTTGGGAGAAATTAATAAAGTTTTTTAAAGAGACAAAATCAAAATATGTGATCGTAGACGCCGGCATTGAAAATGAATTAAAAGATTTTGAAGGAAAAGATAAAGAAGAAATGCGACAAGCTCTTCAGTCTGAGATACGCCATGGCGTATTTAGTGATGATGGAATTAATGATTTGATTAAAGCTGGATATGATTTACTTGGTTTGCAAACATATTTTACAACTGGGGAAGATGAAACACGGGCTTGGACAATCAAAAGGGGTTGGACAGCGCCAGAGGCCGGCACGGCTATTCATATGGATTTTAAGGAAAAATTTGTCCGGGCGGAAGTAATTTCTTGGCAGAAACTTTTGGAAGCGGGTTCTTTAGGCAATGCCCGTGAAAAAGGTTGGGTTAAAACAGAAGGGAAAGAGTATGTGGTTAAAGATGGCGACGTTATCGAATTTAAGATATAATTAAGATCTTATTAGATAACTTAATTTAAAAAATGGAAACCAAAAAATATTCATCGATTATAAAATGGTCACTGATTATTGGAATCGTGGTTGTGGTTAATTTGTTTATTAATTATACTATCTCTTTAATATATAATTCCCCTCGATACGATCAATATTGTAAGCAGGAACAGGTGATCAGAGAAATAACAGATCAGGAGGCCTGTATTAATGAGGGTGGTCAGTGGAACGCAAATTATTACGGTAAACCAGTAATGGTGGGGGAAACAGTTCCGGCTGGCTATTGTGATCAGCAATTTACTTGTCGAACGGAATATGATGCGGCGAGAATAGTATATGAAAGGGAGGTCTTTGTCATTTTAGTTGTTTTGGGAATTATCTTAGTGGCCGGGAGTTTTGCCTTGGCTTTTAATTGGATTCTATCGGTCTCAGCTTCTATGAGCGGTATTTTGTCTATTATTATCGCTTCAATGAGATATTGGTCCGAAGCTGATAATTGGTTAAGGGTGGTAATCCTATTTGTTGCCCTTTGTGCGTTGATTTATTTTGCGATTAAAAAATTTAGAGATTAAAAATATGACTGAAAATGATATGGAAAAAGGGAAAGTAACTTTTGAGGATTTATTGGAGTCAGCTAAAAGAGAAGACTGGGATTTTGTCGACGCCAATATAAACGAAAGTCATGTGATAAAAGAAAGAATCGATTGGGCGATATTTGATGGAATTTTTGACGAAGATGAAAATGTTCGAGATTTTGCCGCTACCTTATTGAATAAAACAGATGTTGTGTTTGATAAGACAGCCCTAGAGGTTTTAGAGAAGAGGATGAATAATGATGATTACCATATTGTTCGTTATCGAATAGCAATTGTTCTTTATGGTAGAAATTATATTACACCGGAAATTCAAAAAATGATTGGGGAAGCAAGGGAAGATCCAGATGTTGGAGAATTGGCCAAAGCTTGCATGTATAAAATATCAAAAGAAAAAGATGAAAGACTACAATCATAAAAAAATTGAGCCCAAGTGGCGGAAGATTTGGGAGAAGAAGGGGATAAATAAGACAAAAGATTTTGTGAAAAATCCGAAGTTTTATGTTCTAGATATGTTTCCGTATCCTTCCGGTGATGGACTTCATGTTGGTCATCCCCGCGGTTATATTGCGACGGATGTTTATTCTCGTTTCAAAAAGATGCAGGGTTTTAATGTTCTTCATCCGATGGGTTGGGATGCTTTTGGTTTACCGGCTGAAAATTATGCCATTAAGAATAAGATTCATCCGGATATGGCCATGAAAAAAAACGCCAAGAGATTTAAAGAGCAAATGAACTTGATTGGTTTAAATTATGATTGGACACGAGAAATAAATACTACGGATCCTAATTATTACAAATGGACACAGTGGATTTTCTTGCAAATGTTTAAAAAAGGTCTGGCTTATGAAAGTTACGAACCGATTAACTGGTGTCCATCTTGTAAAACAGGTTTAGCTAATGAAGACTTGGATGGAGTTAATTGTGAACGCTGTGGGACAGTAGTGGAGAAAAAACCGATGCGCCAGTGGGTGCTTAAAATTACCGATTATGCCGATCGATTATTAAAAGATATTGATAGTCTTAATTGGCCGGAAAGTATCAAAGAAAGTCAGAGAAATTGGATTGGGCGATCAGAGGGATCGGAACTTTGGTTTAATATCAAAAACTCAGAAGAAAAAATTCGGGTCTTTACCACTCGACCAGATACTTTTTATGGTGTCACCTATGTGGTTTTGGCGCCGGAAAATAATTTAGTAGATAAACTTAAACCTATAATAAAAAACTGGGCGGAGGTGGAAAAATATCGAGCCGAGATTAAAACTAAGACGGAAATTGAACGAACCGCGGTTGAAAAAAATAAAAATGGCGTGAAATTAATTGGGGTGGATGCTAAACATCCAATTACTAAAGAAATTATCCCAGTCTTTATTGCTGATTATGTTTTAGCTAATTATGGTACTGGTGCAGTCATGGCTGTACCAGCGCATGATGATCGTGATTATGCTTTTGCCAAGAAATACAATTTACCAATTAAGGAGGTGGTAATCCCATTACGAATAGATAAGAAGAATCCACCAAGAGAAAATGAGAAGATAACAGAGAGGGAAACTGTACATGCTCTGGTTAGGAATAGTGAAGGTAAAATATTGTGCGTGAAGTGGAAAAAATTTCCTTGGACCGGTTTTATCATCGGTGGAGTAGACGACGGAGAGGATATTGTCGAGGCGGCCAAGAGAGAGGTTTTAGAGGAAACAGGTTATAAAAATCTTAAGTTCATACGTGTGCTTGGTGGACAAGTAAGGGGAGAATATTTTGCCGCTCACAAGAATGAAAATAGGATTGCCTACTCCAACGCTGTTCTTTTTGATTTGATAAATGAAGAGCGTGAAGATGTGGCTCCTGAAGAAAAAGAAAAACATGATGTGATTTGGCTTGACCCCAAAACTTTAAATCACGATAATTTTACCTGCGCGGAACTCGATCTGTGGTTTGAGAGGATAGAGAAAGAAAGTGGCGCTTACACCGGTAATGGGGTTTTGATCAATTCGGCGGAATTTGATGGGATGAATAATGTGGAGGCAATGAAAAAAATTACCGATTTGGCGGATGGGGTGCAAAAAGTGACTTATAAATTGAAAGATTGGGTTTTTTCTCGTCAGCGTTATTGGGGTGAGCCGATTCCAGTAATTCATTGTGATAAATGCGGTGTGGTAGCCGTACCAGAAAAAGATTTGCCTTTAAAATTGCCTAAGGTTAAGTTTTATGAACCGACAGGGACAGGGGAGTCACCTTTAGCAGCAATTGAAAAATGGGTTAATGTAAAGTGTCCTAAATGCGGTAATAAAGGAAAAAGAGAAACAAATACTATGCCTCAATGGGCTGGTTCTTCTTGGTATTATTTACGTTACATTGATCCTCAAAATAAAAAAGCTCTAATTGATAAGAAAAAAGAAAAATATTGGTTAAAGAACGGGGTCGATTTATATGTGGGGGGAACAGAACATGCAACTCGTCATCTTATTTATGCTCGTTTTTGGCACAAGTTTTTATATGATATTGGTGTAGTCAGTGGAATTGAACCATTTCAGCAATTAAAAAACCAAGGAATGATACTTGGTTCCGATAATCGAAAAATGAGCAAGCGGTGGGGGAATGTCATTAATCCAGATGAGGTAGTAAATGATTTGGGGGCTGATACTTTACGTGTTTACGAAATGTTTATGGGTCCATTTGAGCAAGAAATTGCTTGGAGTACAGATAACATGGTTGGATCCAGAAGATTTTTGGAAAAAGTTTGGAAGTTGCAGGAAAAGGTTCTTCACCTTTCCTTATTAGATAAGGGGAAATTGAGGGAGGTTGATAAAGAATTTGAAACTTTACTTCATAAAACAATTAAAAAAGTAACTGAAGATATTTTAAACTTTAGTTTTAATACCGTTATTTCAGCTCTGATGATTTTAATTAATATGGCTGAAAAAACAGATATAAATAAAAATGATTATGAAATCATTTTAAAATTATTAGCTCCTTTTGCACCACACATGACGGAAGAAATTTGGGCGAACTTAGGAAATAAAAAATCTATTCATTTAGAAAAATGGCCAGACTATGATGAGAAAAAAACTATATCAGAAAAAACCTTAATTATTGTTCAAATTGATGGAAAAGTTCGTGGTAATTTTGAAATTGCTAGTGGTTCAGCTCAAGCCGAAGTGGAAAAAATTGCATTATCTTTACCAGAAATTAAAAAATGGTTAGTCGGTAAAGAAATCAAAAAGAAGATGTTTATTAAAGGAAAAATACTAAGCTTGTTGACAGAGTGATTAAGAGGGTGTATATTTCTTAATGGATAATGGTATTTGACAGCCCTATCGCTTGGGCAAACAGACTCAATAGAGTCAAAAGCGAAAAGAAGGAGGGAGACAGATGAAAAACGTCGGACGAAGTGTGTTGCGGGCAATGCTTGGTAGTTTCTGTGGAGCGTATGTGTTCCGGGCGATTACTCTGGCTTTTGCGCCGGGGTTTACTTGGCTTGGACTCATCGTCGGCCTCGTGGTCGGCGGTGCTATTGGCTGGGTGGTGCCCAATCTGGGACAGGCCATTTATGCCTTTCGGCATTCGTGGCGTCATACCAAGGTAGACTTTCACCCATTGATTCTTTGGCAGGAATATCGGGTGAGAAGGGAATGGGTCGTTCAGTATAGAAGACGGAGGCGTGATGAACGGAGAATGCTCCGCCGTGAGCGTCATGAATATCGGCGAGAAATCTGCCGAGCTACGCGACGTTTGCGTATGGTGCATCTGGGCTATGCTCTCTGCCTGATGCTCTCTTGGCTGGTGCCTGGGTGGTTGCTGTTTTATCACTTCGGGCAGATTAGTGAGCATCGGGATTTTGGCTGGGCTCAAATCATTCTGCATGGTCTTCCTTGTCTCTTTGGTTGTGTTGTCTTTCTATTTCTTGGACATCTAGCAACTATCGGAATTCTCATTGAAGAGGTAAAAGACTTCAATGGGAAATTAAGAAGGCGCAAAGATGTTTCAGTCTTCACCAACGACATTGAGGATGGAATTCAGGATGCCAAAGCTTGCTTATCGGCCTGGAATCCGGCAAGTTTGCTCTGGAGTGGCTTGGTGTGGCTGGCGAAGAAACTTTGTCCGATACTACGCCAAACCGTCCTCATGACTCACAATAACGAAGGTTTGGTGGGTCTTGTTGGCACGGCTGGCGGTGGTCTCGCCAGTTCTCTTCTCGGTTGGTCGGCCCTCTACGGCGGACTAGTCGGAGCGATGATCGGAGGTAGCCTCGGTTTCGCATCACACTTGGCCATGAGGTACAAGTGGGTTCGAGCAGAAGTGGAATGTCAGTAGCAGTTCTTTGTCGGGTTTGAGCACGTGAGTGTGAGGCGCGGGAAATCCTTTCCCGCGCCTCTTCTTTTTTAATATTGACAACAGGCTTGACAAAAAGTCCATCTAGGTATAAGATGACTTAATTAAGAATTTAGACATTCTTTATTATAAGAATTATTAGTAATATTCATATGTCAACAATAATAAATTTTAAGCCAAAGCAAGCAAGTAAAAGATTAATTGGAGCTCTCTCTGAACGATCTCAAGATGTAATGACTAAAAGATATGGTCTAGGAAAAGATCCTGAGCCGATGACTTTGGATGCTATCGGAAAGACTTATGGTATTACTCGAGAAAGAGTTAGACAAATTGAAAATCACGCTTTGGAAATTATCAGAAAGTCTAAAGAATATACTGATGAAAAAGCGACTTTTGATGAAATAGAAAGTGTAATCCATTCCCTAGGTGGAATTGTTGTTGAACAAGATTTATTGGATTATGTTTCAAATGATGCTTCTATACAAAGTCAAATAAATTTTCTTTTGGTAGTTGGTCATCCTTTTACTAAAATTAAAGAAGATGAAGACTTTAAACATCGTTGGTTTATTGATAATCAAATATCAGAAAAAGTACATAATGCTTTAAAGAAACTTTATGCAACTTTAAAGAGTGATGATTTATTATCAGAACCAGATATTATTAAATCTTTTTTGGAACATTTAGAAGATGTATCAGAAAAATATAAGAATGAAGAGATTGCTAAACGTTGGTTAGGTTTATCTAAAAAAATTGGTAAAAATACTTTAGGTGAGTGGGGTAAAACAGAATCTTCAAATATTAGTACTAAAGGAATGCGAGATTATGCTTATTTAATTATCAGAAAACATGGATCCCCGATTCACTTTAGAGAAGTTGCAAAAATAATTGCTGATGTATTTAAAATTAAGGCACATGTAGCAACTACTCATAATGAATTGATCAAAGACCCCCGATTTGTCTTGGTTGGCCGTGGTTTATATGCCCTGTCTGAATGGGGTTATATGAGTGGAGTAGTAAAAGATGTTATTAAAAAAATTATAGAAAAAAATGGTCCGCTAACTAAAGCAGAAGTAGTAGAAAAAGTCTTAAAAGAACGATATGTGAAGGAAAATACTATTATTATTAATCTCCAAAATCCAAAATACTTCAAAAAGAACAAAGATGGAAAGTATGAGATAGTAAAATAAATTTGGCTGTGGTAAAATAGCCATATGCTTTTAGAGCTTCTAATAAAATTTAATACCGAGATATTGCCACTAGTTTTAAAAATACTTTTTGTAATATCTCCAGTTATTATTCCTCTCATTTTAATTTATATTGCGGTTCTATTATATGTTCGCTTTGTACAGTTAAAATATATTTCTCAATTAGAACCTTTTTTATTTGAAATTAAAATTCCTAAAGATATACAAAAATCTCCTTTAGCCATGGAAATTATTTTTGCCGCTATGCAAGCTAGTGGCGCTGCTAATTATACTGAAGCTTATCTCAAGGGTCGAGTTAAAGGCTGGTTTTCTTTGGAATTAGTTTCTATTGAAGGAAATATTCATTTTTATATTTGGTCTTCAGAAAAGAAATTTAAGAAAGCAATAGAAGCTCAAATTTATGGTCAGTATCCAACTGTTGAAGTCTATGAGGTTCCACCAGAAGAAGATTATGTTCGTAAATTTACTTATAATCCTAACGTCAATGGAATTTGGGGAACACAATTTCAACTTCTTAAAAAAGATATTTATCCGATCAAAACTTATGTGGATTATGCGCTGGATAAAGATCAAAAAGATGAATATCGGGTTGATCCTATGACCGCCGTTTTGGAATATTTAGGTTCCGCTGGAAAAGGCCAACAGATTTGGATACAAATTTTAATTAAAATGCACAGTAAAGAGGGTTTAAAACATCATCTTCTATTTGAAAAACCAGATTGGAAAGGTGAAGCTCAAGTAGAAATAGAAAAGATTAGGAAGGAAGCCACCATTGATCGTGGTGAATTTCCTGGTTTTCCTAATCCGACTAAAGGTCAGACAGAAACGATTAACGCCATTGAAAGGAGTCTGGGTAAAATGTCTTTTGATACAATGATTAGGGGTTTTTATATATCTGATAAGGAAACCTTCAGTCCGGCTTATATTGCTGGTTTACTTGGCTCAATGCGTCAGTTTAATTCTCTGTCTTTAAATGGTTTTAAAACTGGTTTTTATACCGATGTCTCTGACACCCATAAAGATTGGTTGACGCTTTTCCCTTTTCTTAATAAAAATGCAGAGAGACTCAAAGAGAAATATAAACATCAAATGTTTGATGCCTATCGTTTACGTTCTTTCTTTTTTCCTCCTTATCAAAATTACCATCAAAATCCTTTTATTCTAAATACAGAAGAGCTAGCCACCATTTTTCATTTTCCTGGTAATGTTTCAGCTACTCCAACTCTTACGAAGATTGCTTCCAAAAAATCTGAACCACCAGCTAATTTACCGATTAAGGAATAATTATGAAATTGAAAATTTTTTATGCTTTGGGTATTTTTTTATTTGTTTTATTTTGTCTAATGTTTTTTATTTGGTGGCAACCACCAGCTGATTTTCCTTCGGGTACCATTTTTTCAGTGTCATCTGGTTCTGGTCTAACTTTGACCGCCAGGAATCTTTATAATAAGAAAATCATTCGATCAGAATTTTGGTTCAAGTCTTTTCTGGTTTTATTTGGTGGTCCGAAAGGTCTGGTAGCCGGAGACTATGTTCTTAATCAAAATCAAGCAATTTTTGCTCTCGCTTATCGTTTTTCTAATGGCGATTATCGACTAACACCAATTAAAGTTACTGTTCCCGAAGGCTTGAATGTTAAGGAGACCGCTAAACTTATTTCGCAAAAATTTCCCGAAATTGATCCAACTTCTTTTGTCATCTTAGCTCAACCAGACGAGGGTTATCTTTTCCCCGATACTTATTTTTTTCTTCCTAATATATCGGCCGAAGAAATCATTAACATAATGAAAGATAATTTTCAGAGTCAGATCACCGGTCTACAAATCGCCATAGCCCTATTTAATCGACCATTGTCTGATATTATCAAAATGGCTTCGATTATTGAGGAAGAGGCGCGAACTAAAGAAAGTCGGGAGATTATATCTGGTATTTTATGGAAGAGATTAGATGAAAATATGCTTTTACAAGTAGACTCCTCCTTTAAATACATTAATGGTAAAAATACTTCTAATTTAACTTTAGCAGATTTAAAAATTGATTCGCCTTATAATAGTTATCTATATAAGGGATTACCGCCAACACCAATTACTAATCCCGGTTTAGATTCTATTAAAGCTACGATTTCTCCAACTGAGACTAATTATTATTATTTTCTATCTGACAAACAGGGGAATATGTATTACGCAAAGACTTACAATGAACACCTACATAATAAAGAATTATATTTAAAATAAAAAGTTTTAGAGCGAGCCGGCGGGCACTCGCTCTATTTCTCTGGTGGATGTTTCTTCAAGCAGCTTTGGCAAACGTCCTCTCCTTCTTTTAGGATCGTTGCTTGCCAACCAATTTCTCCTGCTAGGTCAGCTACTTCTCGAGCCGGATGAAAATTGACTTCCTCGGTCATAATTTCAGCCTTCTCTCCGCAGTAGCGACAGATCAACAAATAGATCTTAGCAACTATCTTAGCCATAAATTACCTCCTTCGTTCTAGTCTAGTAATATGATAACACCTATGGTATAAATTTCCTAATGATAAGAAATGATAAAAAAAGGGTCTTTGTGGGGTTATCGGGCGGAGTGGATTCTGCCGTTAGTGCAGCTTTATTGCAAAAGGCTGGTTTTGATGTTCACGGTGTATTTATTAAGGTTTGGCAGCCTGATATTGAGATTACGGGTGGTTGTACTTGGCGAGAAGATAGATTAGATGCAATGCGAGTATGTGCTAAATTAAATATCCCTTTTTATACCTTAGACTTGGAAAAAGAATATAAAAAAGAAGTTGTAGATTATATGATTAAAGAATATCAAACTGGCCGAACTCCAAATCCAGATGTGATGTGTAATAAATATGTAAAATTTGGAAGTTTTTTTGACTGGGCAATGAAAAACGGAGCTGATTATGTGGCAACAGGGCATTATGCTCAAGTCAAAAATTTAAAACTTTTGGCTGGTAAAGATAAAAATAAAGATCA
>CAZAJY010000015.1:0-15460 GCA_964485905.1 uncultured Candidatus Saccharibacteria bacterium
CGGTAGACTGCTCGATGTAAAACTCGATCCCTGATTTCGGCAATATGAATATCCCGCGATTTAGGATCATTAATTTTCTTGGCTCGATATTCGCCGTGAGTGTAGACTTTATTTTTTAAATCATTGTGTAAATTAATCAAGTTATGCATTAAATTTCTTCCAAAAAACTGAACCCCATCTTTCCTTTTTTTCCCACACAAAAATTCCTTCCATGCAAGTAGCAGGTTTTCCAATGATATGATATTGTCGTATCTATTATTCAAATAATTTTTAATCATATGGAAAAAACTTTAAAGTCACCCCCCCCGCAACAATCCAGACCACCAAATTACTGCCTTTACTCCAATATGTAAAGACTTTATATATTCTTTGGTACGGATATTATCAAATTCTGCACAAATTACATAGACATTCTCTCGGTGTCCGAATTGACACCTTGTTTGTAGAAATAATCGAGGCTATTTCTGTTGCCACATTTTCACCAAAAGAGGAAAAACGTTCCTATGTTTCTATCGCCATCAGAAAAATTGATACTATTAAGGTATTGGTGATGGTTCTCTGGGAAACAAAGTCATTGGACGATAAGAAGTATCTCGCCTTATCTTCACAAATAGAAATAGTTGGTAAAATGCTTGGTGGTTGGAATGGCCAGCTCGCAAAACAAAACTCCCCCAGCAAATAGCCAAGGGAGAAATGAAGAGAGTGGCGAAGCGCAAAGCCAGATTGTTGGCGTTCCAGTTGTTGTCAAGCCAGTTCCAGTTCAGCACCACCTCGTCACCGTTCTCGTAGAGATACGGGACGTTGAGGTTGTCGTTGCGGTTCCGAACGATTATATAAAACACCATCTGTCCCATTACCCCAGAATACTCTCAGGGTTGGAATATTATTCGACATCATAATGCCCCAGTGTCTTATACCAAGTATCTTCATTTTTTATTGTCCTTCGACAGGCTCAGGACATCCCGAGTCATTTATCGAGGGATGAAGTGTCTACATACACCACGCTATCTGAAACCGTGATCGCAGATATTCCGAATGTATGGATACTGGATTCGGTAGCCGGAAACAATAGTCTCCAGCATATTCACCTACTACCAAACATATCCTAGCATAATAGAAAACAGCTCGTCCACTTTCTCCACTGGATATGGAGCGTGAACGAGCTGTTATATTCGAAGAACCAAGTCCTAAGGATCACAGGGCCAGTGCCTAATGACCGAGAACCCAGTTCAACTTGCGAAGCGCAAAGCCAGATCGTTGGCGTGCCAGCGGAGGCCAAGCCAGTACCAGCCCAGCACCACCCCGCCACCGCTCCCGTAGAGATACGGGACGCTGAGGTCGTCGTTGCGGTCCCGAACGACTGACTTCCAAGCGAAGACGGCCAGACCTTTGAAGTTCTGCCGAAAGAAGGCAATGCCTTTCTTCCGAATTTCCTCCAAGTCGCGGAGACCGAGACAGCCTGAGAGAAGATTTTTGTCCTCTAGGTGTGAGTAGATCACATTCCCTCGAACAACACTCTTCTGATCAGGATGCAGCCACAGTTCCAACTTACTCGCGTCATACTCCGCCGGGCCGGTATTTTCCAGTTTCTGATGCATCACTTTCTCGACCCAGTCGGGATAGACCGGACGAACCGAACGATCAACACGAACGATCGGGTCGATGACCATGGGTTCGACGATCGGCTCCGGCTTCATCACGAGCTCCGCCTTGCCGGTTCGGAGAAGAGTCACATTCGCGAAATTTACACCCGACGAAAGCCACTCCACATCCTCCATTGACCCGTTATTGCGCCCGACCGCCATCTCAAACTTGTGCCCAGGACCCTGACCCATAACGAACTCGCTCATAACCGTTTCCTTTCAATGAGGTGTGCTTTTAAAAAAGCTTACCTCGGCTTGTTGGTCATCATGACCATTTCGACTCTGCCACCTTTTGGCTTAGTCACAGCTTTTGACAGACTTTTCTAAATCCGCCAAAAGCTGTGACTAATTTCAATATTTCACAAGTATTTTAAAGGGCTATTAATCTGAAAAAAGTATAGCAAATTTAAGATTATTTGTCAAGCAAAATAGAGTTTCGTCAATACAAATTCTGAAATAGTCTTATTTTAAGCCTATATATTAGAAATATGATTAAAATAATCAAATATTCAAAATTCTAAATAATGCAACACCAAAGGCGACGGAGACATTGAGGGATTCTTTTTGACCGCGCATAGGAATTTCGGCGATGGTATCAACTAACTTCAAAACGATTGGCGGAATTCCCTTCACCTCCTCCCCCATTATAAAAACCGTTTTATTTTTTACCTTTACTTTTTTATAATCCACCGAATTTTTTGCTTGCTCAATTGCAATAATTTGAAATCTATCTTTTTTTAATTTCTTAATTATATCTAAAATATTCTTCTCATATTGCCACTTTATACTTTTCTCCGCCCCCAAAGCTACTTTAGCAATATCTTTTCTCTCTCGTCCAAATCTATCTGTAGGTGCTGGTGTGGTGCCACAAAGAATAATTTTATCCACTCCGAGAGCATCGCCAGTACGAAAAATAGACCCAACGTTATGGGTGCTTCTAATATTATCCAGAACTACAATAATCTCATTATTCTCTTTGTTCATGATTTATATTATTGCATATAAAACATAAAGCATGAAGCTTGAAACGTTTTATGTTCTAAGTTTTATGTTTTATGATATACTTATGGTATGCAAACATTCAATCTTTTTCCCGAATTATTTTCTTTCTCTTTAATCGCCCCTGTCATTCTGAGAGTTGTTTTGGGTTTTATTTTCTTAAATCTCGGTTTCTTAAAACTAGGTAAAGAAAAAGATGGTTGGAATGGCTCATTAAATGTTTTAGGTATTAAACCAGCCGGATTTTTTGTCGGCTTATTAGGAATTGTGGAAATTTTGGGTGGATTATTTTTAATCGCCGGTGCCTATACTCAATTAGTGGCTCTCATCCTAGCGGTCATCTCCCTTAGTGAATTACTAGTGGAATACAAAGAGGAATCCATTCTCAAAAGAGATTTAGTTTTTTATCTTCTTCTCGCCACCATTTGTGTTTCCCTCCTCCTAACTGGCGCCGGCCTCTGGGCTGTCGACTTTCCAATATTATAATTTTATTGGACATTTAAGGCCTTTTTTGTTATATTTTTCCTATTCCGCCCGTAGCTCAGCTGGTAGAGCAATTCCCTTTTAAGGAAGAGGTCCTCGGTTCGATCCCGAGCGGGCGGACAAGCGTAAAAAATCTGCCCTGCGACAGATTTTTAGCTTGTCCGAGCCGGAGCATGTTTTTTGCTCCAAAAAACGGCGAGGCGGGATCGCGACCAAATTTTGCGACGACAAAATTTGAGTTGTGATGACAAGTTCTTTTACAGTGTCCGAGCCGGACTGAGTTTTTACGAGGGAGGCGGGGCCTGCGACTTTGTCTTGAGTTCACGAAAGGCAAAAGTTGTGGGCGACAATCAAATCGTAGGTTCAATTAAGGGTATTATTAGTGTACCCGGATAGGAATCGAACTTTTTATATTTATGTAAAATTGGTATATTTATCGTTATGAATAAAAAAAGATTATTTCAGTGGTCATTATATGACTTTGCCAATTCTTTAATTTTTATTAATTTTCTTTTGTACTTTTCTCAATGGATGGTTATTGATGGTGGCCTGTCTGATTTTTGGTATAACGCCATTTTTGCCATAACTTCAATCTTACTATTTCTGTCCGCTCCAACACTAGCCTCCTTTACTGATAAATATGGTGGTAGAAAATATTTATTAAACTTTGCGACTATAGGAACATTTCTAGGTTATGGGCTAGCTACTGTTTTTGCTTATCTAGGAACACAGTATATTTTTATAATCGCTATTTTCTTCTTAATCGGACAATATTTCTATCAACTTTCCTTTGTTTTTTATAATACATTAATCGAGGATGTAGCTGATGAAGAACACCGTGCCAGAGCCTCTGGAATTGGTCAATTTTCTAATAGTTTAGGACAAGTAGCTGGCCTCCTAATTGCCTTGCCTTTATCAGCCACAAGGTTGCAACCACTAATTCCATCATTAATCCTATTTATTATCTTTACCCTTCCAATGATGATTTCTTTTGTTGATAGTAAGCCTAAAAATAACAAACTTAGTATTAAAGTGTTACGTGAGGGAGAAAAAGAATATATCAAAAAAATGGTGGCTTTCTTCTCACTTTCAATCGCCGTACCAATGCTAGTATCTTTCTTCTTTTTTAATGATGCCTTTCTGACAATCTCAAACAATTTTGCTATCTATATGGAGAGGGTCTATGGTGTTTCCGATGATATAAAAAACTATTTACTTCTCGCTGTTCTTTTTATGGGTGGTTTGGGAGCAATAGTGTCTGGGTGGGTGGCAGATAAAATTGGTGATTTGAAAGCTTTGAAAATCACTTTAGTTTTTTGGGTGATTCTAATTCCCGCCCTAGCTGTATCAAGAGGTTTAATCTCCCTAACTATTCTTTCCGTTCTTCTTGGATTCTTAATGGGACCAATTTGGACAATTTCTAGGTCTTATCTGAGTAAAACTCTTAAAAAAGAGGATTTGACCTATGGTTTTACCTTTTATACTCTAGCTGAGAGGTTTGCTACTTTATTTGGGCCACTTACTTGGGGTGGAATGATTGCTGTTTTAGGTATTGAAAGTGTAAATTATCGTATCGCCATGTTCACAATGGTTATTTATGTAATTTTTGGTTTAATTGTCTTATTGAAATGGAAAAGAGAACCTAAAATAGTGACACCCTAAGTCTTACTCATCTCCCTAATATACTTCACCTTCTCCCACATCTCACTCACATATGATCCATCACTCAAAATGGTTATAATAATTTCTAGTTGTGGGGACACTTGCAAAAGATTTAAATATCTTCTATAGTAAAAACAATCCAGACAAATATAGATCTGGTAAGTACAAAAGGGAGGTTCTGAAATGTGTGATGTGAAGAAAGCAAAAAGAAAAGGGCACCGGATGAAAGGTTCTGGCCAATCGGCCCGTTGCTATAAGTGCGGAGAAAGTGTTCGGGTCTGCGCCAACAATAAGTGTCCGGGATATATCCGGCGCTGACATCTAACATCCACCCAGTCCCCCGACACCGGTCGGGGGATTCTTTATTTCTAAACTAAAGTTCCAATATAAATCTCTCCAAAGCCACAGCAAAATCAAGATGGCCGAGATGGGCTTGATGATACATTTCGAATAATTTAGAGGACATTTGTTTTAATTTTTGTTCGGAGTAATTTTTGGCATAATTTTTTGACTTAGAAAAAACATAGGGATTTAATCCGGCTTCTGTAGCATCCTTAGATTTAAGAGCCGACAACATTGCCTTTACTTGCCAGAAAAATATTCCGTGTACTTCCTCGCTTGGTACTTCCTCCAACAAAGCATCCTGATATAGGGTCCACAGTAGTTTCTTATTTTTCTCCCCTAAAGCATTAGCAAATTCAAAAAAATCTATTTTTTCTCCTTTTAAAGCCAGTTTTTCTTTCTTACTTGGTTCCTTAAAAGGTTTAATAAATTCTTCAACTTTGTCAGCATATTTTTCAAACTTTTCTAATTCTTTTTTATTCAATCCTCCTTCTAAGAAAACAAAAAAGTTTGGTGACTCTTTTATCTCTTTCAGCTTTTTCAATAAGACTTCTGAAATTTCTTTCTCTTCACATAAATTATCGGCCAAAACAACAGAGCCGGAATAAAACAACCCCTGACTAGCAATTAATTCATCTAATTTATTTTCTGAAAAATTTTCCACCGTTAATTTAAAAAGCTCCGCATCCTCATGCTTTTTCCGTGCTGCAACCACCACCTTTTGTGCCTGACTTCGCGCTTTTATTTGATCTGTCCCATAATATAAATAAATCACTCTTCAAGTGTAAGGTTTAAACACAAAAATGTAAAGTCTTATTAGAAAATCTTTTTTATTTTATCTACTAACTTATAACCATTACAATGCTTCAGCATCCCAAAATAAGAATTGAGTATTTGTTCAACCTTATCTTGCTTGATTTCTCCGTTATTAAACTCTATCTTCAGTTTATTAAGCCTATTAAACATTCTTTTTTTAGTCTTAGTACGTAAAATAGTATGGTTTAATAAAGAAACATAACCCAAAAAATCAGTGCCTAAATGTAATTTCCGTATTTCTACTTTTTTAGGATGTAAGTCCAATAATAAAATTTCTTGGCAAAAATTTCTAATTTCTTTAAGATAATAATTTAATTGCTCTGAAGAATTATCTAAAATAACAAAATCATCACAATATCTTTCATAATATTTGGCTTTAAGTTCTTTTTTAATAAATTGATCAAGCTCATCTAAATAGATGTTAGCAAAAAGCTGGCTAGTAACATTACCTAGAGGCAAACCTTTACCCGAAGTTTTTTCAAAAGAAAAAATTATCTTTTCTATAAGCCAAACTAATTTTTTATCAAAAATCTTTCGTCTAATTAAATTTAATAAAATCTTATGATCAATAGAATCAAAAAACTTTCTGATATCGCATTTAAGAACATAACCATTAATTTTCCTATTCCGAGTAACTTTATTTAAAAATTTAGAAAAATTTTTTACTCCCAAATGCGTCCCTTTTTCTTTTCTAGAAGAATAGGAATGAAAAACAAAACTCCTATCAAAAATCTGATATAATATACGATAGACGGCTTGAAATAAAACACGATCTCTTACACTAGCTTCGTGAATTTCTCTTAATTTGGGGTCATAAGAAAAAAATATCTTGTAAGGATCAGGTATCCAGCTCCCATTATCTAATCGTCTAAACAAAGCAAAAATATTTTCTTCTAATTTTAATTCAAATTCAGCCACTATTGAACTAGAATGCTTGCCTCGACAAAATTCTTTCCAAGCAAAAAATAAATTTTTAACACTTATTACATCATTAAAATCATAAATATGACCACTCAAATTCCTACCATTATTCATCACCTTAGAATCATTCATAAAGATTTATATTGTATTGGATTAAAATTACCAAAACGAGACAAACTTGGCCTTCATAAAACAATTGAGGATTTGTGTTTAAAAATGCTGTCTTTGTCTATTGAAGCGGCTTTCCAAACTAAAATTAACAAGAGGAACACTTTGGGGAAATTACGAATAAAAAATAGTGTGTTACAAAATTTAATCCGAACTGAAACTGAATTAAAAATCATTGATGATAAAACTTACCAGCAATTATCCGAGCAAGCAGTTGAAATTTCCAAAGAAAATAACAATTGGATCAATTCTTTAACATAAAAAGAGTCAGTTTGACTCTTTTTATGAGAAACTTCCTCGCGACCCCGCAGGTTCTCGTTCCGATTGTTGGAATAGTTCCAGTTCAGCTTGGCCTGATCGTCGTTCCAGTTCGAGTTCGGAACGTTGCCGTCCGAATTGCGCGACCGTCTTTTTGTTTGGCCTTTGTCCATATCACCGACAGCCCTCATTGGGGCTTTCTGTGTTGTCATACGGTAAAGTATGCATAGTATAAAATCAAACAAGCAGTTTCTTAATTATGAGCAAATTGCCATTTTTATTTTTATAAAAATCAACTTAACAGCTCTGTCTGATTATACACATTATTTAAATATAAAGAAGAGGCGTTCCGAAGAACGCCTCTCATACTAACACTTACCTCTTTCTTTTTTGAAGGGATTAAGGTAGAAAGGTGGAAGGAAACAATCCTTAAGAAACCACCTCGCGACCCCGCAGGTACTCGTCCCGATCGTTGGAATAGTCCCAGCCCAGCTTGGCCTGACCGCCGTCCCAGTCCGAGCGCGGAACGTGGCCGTCCGAATGGCGCGACCCACCGTGAAGCGTCCACGTCTTCTTGTCAACATGCACTCCCGTGTCCAGGAAATACTTGTGACGGAAGAGCATCTGCTCGCGCGTGGTCACCGTCTGAATCCCTTCGGCCTTGAGCATATCGGCCGATTTGTTTTTCAACTCCTCGTCCGCTTCCGCCCCGCCACGAATCCAGACGAAGTACGGACCTACGACATTCGGGTCACGGTCATTGACCGTAATCGCCTTATCCAGATCCTTGGTGTACCGCCAGCTCGGGATTTGTCCCGGAGCTAAACTCACTTCGTAAATCCGATTCATCGTGATGATCGGAACCGCGATGAGGTACTCAAACCCCGGACGCTTCTTGGGGATTTTTGCCCCAGAGAAGTCCGCTTTGAGGTTGTAGCCGTAGCAAAAGAAGGCCTCCCAACTCGCTACCATCTCTTTTTCCGTGACCGTTCGTCCAGCCGAGCGATTAACGAAGCGAACGAGACCAGTACGGATTTCCTTCAGGTGGGCTTCCCAGTACTCCAGCTCTTCTGCCGTGAAAACTTCCACGACATTCGAGGTGATCTTGGCACCTAAGTTGAAGCCCCGCTGAACCAACCCAACATCTCCTGTCCCGATCAAGGATGTACCATTTTTCATGGTGTCTCCTTTCCGTCCGATTTTACGGACTTGTTTCTACTACCCAATGAGCGTTTGCTCATTTAAGGTCTATCAAAAAAGCATCTACTTATAAGCATAGCATGCTTTGTCTAAAAAAGCAAGCTTTTTTAAAGGTTGTCAAATAAAATTCTGTTAAACCCTTATATTAAGCCATTAATCCATCTCTCCCCAATTATTTCCTATTTTATACTCTACTTGGCAAACTACCCCTTTAGTCTTATCCAAATCTATCACACTTTCCATATTTTGTTTTATTTTTGGTGCAATTTTTTCTACCAAATCTTCTGGTATTTCATAAACTAATTCATCATGAACCTGAAGAAGTAAATTAACTCTGTCTGAAAGATTCTCTGCTTTTTCCCCTTTCCCCTCCTTTTCTAAGGAGGGGTGCTGAGTCTGCGAAGCGGGGTGGTTCAGGTATTCATCCACCTTAATCATCGCTAATTTAGTAATATCTGCTCCCGTTCCTTGAATTGGCGCATTGATAGCCATTCTCTCTGCCATGGCTCTAATAAAGGGTAATTTAGATTTTATCCCCTCAAAATAACGACGACGACCAAATAAAGTTTCGGTGTACCCTCTTTCTTTTGTTTCTTCTTTTACCATTTCCAAATATCTTGCCAAACCATTAAATTTAGCAAAATAATCATCATAAAATTTTTGTGCTTCTTTTCTATCGGTTCCCAATTGAACTTTTAAAGCCGAGACCCCCATACCATACATAATGCCGAAATTAATTACTTTAGCTCTTCGCCTCATTTCTTTATCTACTTTATCAAAGGGAACGCCAAAAACTTCTGAGGCAACCGCGGTATGCACATCTTCCCCTTTTCTAAAAATTTCCAATAATTTTTCATCACCAGAAAGAAAAGCGGCGATTCTAATTTCTATTTGCGAATAATCAAAAGCGACTAATTTATTTCCTTTACCAGCAACAAATGCCTTCCTCACCTCTAAACCAAGTTCTGATCTATTCGGAATATTTTGTAAATTTGGATCTTGTGAAGCCATCCGGCCGGTTGTTGTTCCAGTTTGTAAAAATTTAGCGTGCAATCGTCCATCTTCGGCCACCATTAATGGAATATTATCAATATAAGTAGATAGAATTTTTTGTAATTCGCGATAATCTAAAATTAAAGCGATGATTGGATGTAAATCACGCATCTTTTCCAATTCTGATTCTTTGGTAGAAATTTTTCCACCAGCTGTTTTCTTTTGATTTTTAACTGTTAGACCCATTTTACCAAAAAGAATTTCTCCCATTTGCTTTGGAGAATTAATATTGAATTCTTCCCCCGCCAAAAGCCAAATCTTTTTCTCCAAATTAACTAAAATCTTATGATTCTCAATTGATAATTTGTGTAATCTTTCTTTATCTACAATAATTCCCTTTTCTTCCATCTTTTTTATAATAGGAATCAATGGTTTTTCAATATTTTCAAAAACAAAATCTAATTTTCTCTTTTTAATTTCTTCTAGAAAATATTCTCTGGCCTCTTTCAAGTCTTTTTTCCCTGACAAATTTATAATATCCTCAATTTTTGGATTAGTGATGGTGGAATTAACTAACCACAAAGCAATCTGTGTTTCTTTCAATTCTTCCTCTGGTAACTCGGCTTCCCTCTCCTTAGTCAAGGAGAGGATGTCATTCTGATGACTGGTGAGGTTGTCTCCCCTTCCAATTATCTCCTTTAATCTCGTCCCCAATGTTCTAAACTCTAATTCACTCCAAACCTTTAAGACCGCTTCTTCGTTTAAACTTTCGGTCCAAGTCTGAACCGGAATTTTAAAATCAATTGGTGCATCTCGCCTAATTGTCCCCAACATTTTAGAAAATTGCGCCTCTTCTTCTCCTTCTTCTAATAATTTAATGATGCGATCAGTAATTCCAGCTTTTTTAATTTCCTCCGCGCCACCCTTACTCTTTAATTTTTTATAAATATCTTCAATGCCACCAAAATTCTGAATCAAGATTCCAGCCGTCTTATCACCAATTCCTTTAATACCAATAATATTATCGGATGGATCCCCCTTTAAACCTTTATAGTCCGGCAAGAGTTCAGGCTCAAAACCAAATCTTTCTTTAACTGCCTCCTCATTATAAATAATAGTATCTTTAATTCCCTTTTTCAAAGTATAAACTCGTACTCGATCATCCACCACTAATTGCAATGTATCCATATCTCCAGATGCAATTACAATATCTAAATTCTCTTTTTTATTATTTAGAATATTATCTGTAATCGTGCCAATCATATCATCGGCTTCAAAACCCTCCTTAGCATAAATAGGAATATTAAAAGCTTCAAAAATTTCTCGTGATTTTTTTAATTGTTCAACTAATTCATCGTCAGTCTTCGCTCGTCCAGCCTTATAATCTTTATAAGCTTCATGCCGATAGGTTGGTTTGGGTAAATCATAACAAGCAATAATATATTCTGGTTTTAAATCAGCAATAATTTTCAGAAGCATTGTGGATAAACCATATAAAGCACCCGTCGGTACTCCCTTACTACTAACAAATTCTGGCAAGGCGTGATAAGCACGATGAATAATCGCATGCACATCTAGCAATACTAGTTTTTTCACGGTTTTAGCCATTTACAATGAGATTATAGCACACCTAAATTTCTATTTCCCTTTCATTTTCTGAGATAAATTTAAAGTTTATTTTTATCAAATCGGCTGGCAAAATATCTGCCACCCGCTCTGGCCACTCTAATAAAATAAGGTTATTGGGATTAGCTAAATCAGTAGCAAAATCCAGACTATCTAATTCTTGACCGGAGTCCAGGCGGTAAGCGTCAATGTGAATCAGAGTTGAGTATTTAGTATTAAGTATTGGGTATTGGGTATTTAATACTGGATACTGGATACTGGAGACTTCATACTTCTTCATAATCACAAAGGTTGGGCTAGTTATGGTTTCCTTAACGCCTAAAATTTTACCTATTGCTTGCGTAAATGTGGTTTTACCCGAACCCAAATCACCAAATAAACCAACCATCACAGCCTGATTAGATTTTATCTCTTTTATTTTCTCTAAAAAATCTTCCGCAATTTTATATGTCTCTTCCACACTTTTACTTAAATATTTCATCATTTTCTTATTTTAACATAAATATGCTATAATTCTATATCATGACTGACTTTGCTGATGAAGAAAAACAAAATAAAAGACTAGAAGAATTGCGGAAAAAGGAAGAAGAGGAGGTTGTTCGTATTTTGGCTACAAAATATGGCTTAAATTTTATTGATCTAAAAACAGTAATAATTAACACTGACGCTCTTCGTTTAATTCCTGAGAATTTGGCTCGAGAAGCAAAAATAGCTGTATTTGAAAAAAATAATAAAAAAATACAAGTAGTAGTTTTTTCTCCTAAAAATGAAAAAGCTTCTATTATTTTAAATAATTTAAAAAATGAAGGCTATCAATTACAAATTAGTATGGCCACAACTGCTAGTCTGGAAAAAGCATGGAATGGATATAAAGATTTATCATTTGCGATGAATTCTACCGCCGGAACTTTTGATATTTCTTCTGAACAAGTGTCAGAATTTATGAGCAAAATAAAAAAAGTTGAAGATATTTCAACTATTATTAAAGAAATTCTAACTCTTAAAAAAGCTTATAAAATTTCCAAGATGATGGAGGCTATGATCGCTGGCGCTCTAGCCTTATCAGCTTCTGATATTCACTTAGAACCAGAGGAAAAATATGTCCGAATTCGTTTTCGTTTAGATGGTGTCTTGGTTAGTGTTTTTGAATTTGAAAATGATATCTATGAATTATTACTTTCCCGCATCAAATTACTTTCGGGAATGAAATTAAATATAAAAAATTCTGCTCAAGATGGGCGCTTCAGTGTAAAAATCTTAAATAATGATATTGAAATTCGTTCTTCAATACTGCCAGGGGCATATAACGAATCGGTTGTTATGAGACTTTTAAATCCAAAATCTATTGCCGTGCCCATTGAAGAATTAGGGATTGAAAAAAGGACATTAGAAACTTTGATGGCAGAAATTCAGCGTCCAAATGGTATGCTTTTGATTACCGGTCCAACGGGTTCCGGAAAAACCACCACCCTTTATGCCTTTATGAAAAAAATTCACTCACCAGATGTGAAGATCATTACTATTGAAGATCCAATTGAGTATCACTTACCAGGTGTTGTTCAAACCCAAGTAGATGAAGAAAAAGATTACACTTTCCTTTCTGGTTTGCGCGCTGCCCTTCGCCAAGATCCCGATGTTATTATGGTTGGTGAAATTCGTGATAATGAAACAGCCACCATTGCTATTAATTCAGCTTTGACTGGACACTTAGTCTTTTCAACTTTGCACACAAATACCGCCGCCGGTGCTTTCCCCCGCTTAATTGATCTTGGAGTTAATCCAAAAATTATTTCTTCGGCCGTTAATGTCGCCATGGCTCAACGTCTGATTAGAAAACTGTGTTCCAATTGTAAAAAAGAAGTTCTACCTAATCCCAAAGAAAAAGCTTTCATTGACCATACTTTACAATCAATTGGTGATAAAACTTATTTAGAAGGTGTACAAACAGAAAAAATTTGGACGGCAGTAGGTTGTGAGCTCTGTCATAAAACGGGATATAAGGGTCGACTAGCAATTACCGAATTAATTTTGATGAAGAAAGAAGTTGAGGAAGCATTAATTAAAAATCCTTCTGATCGAGATATTACGACGGCTGCTGCTTCACAAAATCTTTTAGATATGAAACAAGATGGTGTAATCAGGGTGTTGACGGGAGTCAGCTCATTAGATGAACTAGGAAGAGTGATTGACATTGAAACAAGGGAAGAATAGGATAAGAATATAGTTCTTTTAAATTTTCCAACCGATAAATCTCTAAGCAATACTTTTAATATTAATACCAAAAGTTAAACAAGTCTTTAAGGATAGGTCTCGCAATACATCCGAAGATGTAAACCAGGCCGTCCTCTCGGAAAAATTCGTAAACCGCGCAAACGATCTAATTGCTTAGAGATTTATATGCTGGAAGGAACGAAAAAAAGCCCCGATCAATACTCATAGGCTTCTCCAGACAGCTTAGCATAAAACAAAAAATATGTCAAGCAAAAACAAAGATTCTCTAAACAATTCCCTAAAAACACAGGAACTAGGCCCTAAAACAGCCCTGCCCACTAAAGCGGAGAGTGATACTAATTTCTTGGATCAAACTCTCCGTCCAACTGTTTGGCAAGACTATATTGGCCAAAAAAATATCAAAGATAATCTCCATATTTTACTAACAGCCGCAGCACAAAGAAAACATCCTCCAGAACATTTACTATTTTATGGTCCGCCGGGTTTAGGAAAAACAACTTTGGCTCATTTAATTGCCAAACATACTAACGCTCAACTCAAAGCCACCTCTGGACCAGCGATTGAAAAAGTTGGTGACCTTGCAAGTATATTAACTAATCTTTCACCGGGTGATATTTTATTTATTGATGAAATTCATCGTCTAAATAAAGCGATTGAAGAAGTTTTGTATCCAGCGATGGAAAGTGGAAACTTACATATCATAATTGGCAAGGGTCCGTCGGCTCGCACCATTCAATTAGACTTACCACCTTTTACTTTAATCGCCGCCACAACAAGAATCGCTCTACTCTCTGCTCCCCTACGCTCACGTTTTTCTGGTGGGGTTTTTAAATTAGAATTTTACACGAATGAAGAAATAGAAGAAATCATAAAAAGATCTAGTAAAATTCTAGGCGTGGAAATTGTTGAAGATGCGAGAAAAGAAATTGCTAAGAGAAGTCGTTTTACTCCCCGCACCGCAAATTATTTATTAAAAAGAAGCCGTGACTTGGCACAGATCCGTGAAAAAAAGTTAGATAAAGAAATGGTCTTAGAAGCTTTAAACTTACTTGGCGTGGATGAAGAAGGTCTGACGCCAGCTGATCGAAAATTATTAGAGGTGTTGGAAGAAAAATTTAATGGCGGGCCGGTTGGTCTTAACACTCTCGCCGCGGCCTTGTCAGAAGAAATGGCAACCATTGAAGATGTTTATGAACCATATTTACTCCAACTCGGATTTTTGGAACGCACCCCCCGCGGTCGTGTCATCACTGACAAAGCCAAAAAACATTTGAATTTGAAAAGTAAAAATAAACTTTTGTAAAAAAATACAAACAAAACGGGCGGGTTGCTCCTGCAACCCGCCCTGTTACTATCCACTCTACACTCACTACGGATGCCACACATACGGTGGGTGTCCGGCTTTTAGGTCCGGAAGAATCTGCTTCTTGTTACAGTATCGACATCGCCACCAAGGCACACCACAATCATCGCTGGCGTCCTCTTCATCAACCATCTGTCCTTGACCACAGTACTTGCACGTAAGCTTTACGTGTATGGAGGTCTCCTTTTTGTAAGCAGACCATAGGTGATCTAGTGTGGCGCCAACCACACATACTGTCGTCAATGCTATCGCCACCAGCCAAGAAACGAAGAGGCCGATCAGGGCCAACAAGCTGGTGGCCAGAAACCAAGCCCAAATCTTGGTCCCGTTCTCCTGCAACCAGCATAGAATCAGGGCCACAAACAACACGGTAACGCTTGGTATATCTGATCTTTCCACTGAGTCATCTCTCATTTGCTGTCCCCCATTGTTAAACGACATTCGAATCGAAGATCTCTTTCTGTCTTTTAGCTTACTCCCAAATCTCTTTTTGTCAATTTGAAAAAACTCCAATTTCTGCTAAAATAACATTATGAGTGGACATAATAAATGGTCAAAAGTGAAGAATAAAAAGGCGGTGACGGATGCCAAAAAGAGTAAAATTTATACCAAAATGGCTAAGGTAATTGCTGTGGAAATAAAAAAGGCTAATGGAGATAAAAATGCCGCCGGTGTACAGACAGCCGTTAAAAAGGCTCGCGAATATAATGTGCCAAATGAAAATATTGAACGCGCATTAAAGAAAAATGATAAT
>CAZAJY010000016.1:0-15331 GCA_964485905.1 uncultured Candidatus Saccharibacteria bacterium
GACACGCAAATCCCCACCGAAGTGGGGGCTTACGCAGACATTTGTTTGAGCTAGCCATTGCTAGCACTCACTAAAGTAGTATAGCATAATTCGTCCTAAAAAGCAAGTTTATTCTAGTCTTTTGAGTATTTCCTCGCCTTCTGCCCTAAAAGACGGCTCTGATTCTATCTTTTTTAACAAAACTGTTTTATAGATCTCTTTGGCCTGATCATAGTTTTGATCCAATTCATAGGCATTTTTTGCCTCCACCAAAGCTTCGTCAATGCGCCCTAAAGCATACAGAGACTGAATTAATTCAAACCTCATGGCTTGCTTTAAAGGTGATAGCTCAATGGCCTTATTAATGTAAGGCAAGGCCTGTTCTGATTGACCAATATTATTTAATAATGACCCTAATAAAATATAGTAACGAGCGTCATCTGGCACACGAGCAATTTGCTTCTCTAATTCATTAAAAGTAAGCATCAAAAATTCTTGTTTATCTTTTTGATCAATCGTCTCTGCTTTCAAAACCGAAGGGGTATAAGAAAGTAATTGCTCACGAATTTCTGAATCCCCCATAGATTTATAAGCTAAGGCTTGTTTAAAAGAATTAATAGCTTCGGCGACTTTCCCAGACTGAGTCAGCCTTATGGCATTAATTAAATTTTGATTTGCCTTCAAACCGGGAATATTTATCCAATAAATACCACTTCCAATTAAAATAATGATAAAAGGGATCAAAATATAATTTTGATATTCTGTATTAGAAACAAAATTTGATAAATAATTAAAAGCCGGCTTGTTCTCCTGATTCTCAACCATCCGTGAATGGATATAGCTAAGACTAGTAAAAAATAAAATATAACTAACTAAATTATCAAAAACAAAAATTGCTTGGAAAAAATAACCCACCAATAATCCAGTCAGAAGCGCTCTTTCGGTAATACTTAATGAATTTTTCTTCAACCATAATAAATATAAAGCTGAAAAAAATAAAGCGAGATAAGCTAATAAGCCCAAAATACCTCCAGCCACTAAAAAGTCTAGTGGAGCATTATGAGCTCGATCAAACCATGTCTCCTGACTATACATCTTAGGGTCATAATATTTGTTAAAAACATAATTAAAACCCTCTTGTCCCCAACCTAAAATAGGTTTCTCTTTAAATCCCTTAAATGCCATTGGCCAAATCATCTGCCGAGCTTGATCACTAACATTGCTCCAAGAAATATTAGAGTAACGAGCTAAGGTAGAATTATTTTTTATATATTTTGTATCTCTTACACTAATAAATAAAACAACTACTACTGTCACCATAATTATTCCACCAATAGCAATATGTTTAATTACCATTTTCTCCTTTTCAAAAAATGCAATTAAAATTGCGGCGATTAAAATACCACCTATTAATCCAAGCAAAGCACCACGAGAAGTTCGATAGACGACAAAAAATGATACGGCGCTAGCAATAATATACAAATAAAATAGAATATTAATAAAAACTCTCTTAAATACATTCCAATCATTCAAATTTTTAACTAAAACATCTTTATATAAAAGAATCAGTGAAAAAAAGAAAATAAATAAGAAATAAACAGCGATATAAATTGGGTTTCCTAGTGGACCAGAAAAACGAGCCTCCGTCGCCTTATCAATACTAAAAAGGGCCAAAACTACCCCAGTTGCGACATTGGCACGTAAAAACCAAAGCCATAATTTTTCGGTATTCAACATTGAGCCCAAAACAATAAAATAAGCAAATAAATGAACAAAAGTGACCCACCCCTCCATTCGTTCATAATTGCTCCAAAAAGCCTTAAAAGGTGCGACCGCATTTATATCAGCGATTAATAAAATAAAAGTCAGTAGTCCAACCGCCCAAAGTATCCAAGATTGTTTTGGTCGAAACTCTTTATCTTTAATAATAAGAATGAACCAAAGTCCCAAAATAATTTCAACAATTATGCGAAAAGCAAAGGCCTTACCTGTAATATAAGGGAAAAACAAACCATCAGCCACAAAAAATGGAATAATTAGAGTGGCATATATCCCTGTCCAAATACTATATTTTAATATTTCTTTCATAACTGAAGCATCTGTTTTAATTTATCTTCGGGAATTTCCTTGCCCGAAAAAGTTTCTGTTTCAGAAAGTTTCGCGGGTTTTACCTCTTCTCTCTTTTCCTCCTTTTTAGTCTTGTCTTTATTTAAATTTTGTAAAACTGCTCGCAAATCAGCTAAACTTTTTTCACTAACTGCCTTTTTATGAACTAAATTATTATTTTGATTTATAGCTGGAACATTTAACTGTGTGGATTTATTTTTTAATTCTTGCAAAGGTACAAAATCATCATCTGGCTCATCAAATTTGGGTATAATTGGAGCTGGATTTTCTCTTTTGACATATTTAGGTTTATCAAAAACCTTAGCTGGTATTGGTGTTGAAATTGGTTTCAAAATTTTTGGAACTTCTTTTTTATCTAAAATAGGCTTATTTATTGTCTGCCCTCCATCTTTATGCCAATTTATAACATCTTGCTCTACCTTTGCTCGATCCATCGCAAATTGTTTTCGAGACATATCAATTACCTCCTGTTTAAATGATATTTCTGGCTCTTTAATTGGTGGTATTGTCCTAGCAGAAAAAGGCATAGAGCTTACACCGTCAATCATCAATTTCAAATAAATTTGAGCAAAACCTAAATTCACTAAATCCTCAGCCGTAAACTGTGGAGCAAATTCCTTTTCTAAAACCTCAGCATCAAAAGCCCCAACGCGGAAAGTAACCATGGTGCCCACGTTACCAAAAACCGCTGCTCGAACCTCTTCAGACATTTGTTCAATATACTGATGAGCAATGGTTAAATTTAATTTATATTTTCTAGCCTCTGATAAGATATCGGCGAAACTCTCATTGGCAAAAGACTGAAATTCATCCACATATAAATAAAAGTTCGGTAATTTCTGTAATTCTTTTTCTTGAACATCAGCACGAGACATGGCAGCCAAATAAATCTTAGTAATAAACATTGAGCCCAAAAGATTAGCGTTAGCCTCACCTACCCTTCCTTTAGATAAGTTAATAACGATTATTTTATTTTCATCCATCATTTTTCTTAAATCAAAAGATGATTTTGGTTGGCCAATAATATTTCTAATTAAAGGATTAGAGGTAAATTGTCCAATTTTATTTTGAATGGCTGGCGTGGCTTCGGCGGCAAATTTATCGGTATACTTAGCGAATTCATCCACCCAAAAACTTTTAACCGCTGGATCTTTAATATTATCTACTACTCTCTTTCTATATTCTTTATCAGCTAACATTCTGTTTACTCCAAGTAAGGTTGAATCTGGATATTCTAAAAGTGCCAATAGGGTATTGGTTAAAATATATTCCATTCTTGCTGACCAAGCGTCTACCCAAATCTTTTTAAAAGTAGACATCAAACCAGAAACTACCAAATGTCTTTTGTCATAACCAACATCTTCCAAAACATTAAAAGAAACTGGATGTTCCAAATCAAAGGGCGCAAAATATAAAACATCTTTTATTCTATGTTCTGGTACATAATTCAAAAGCAATTCGGCTGTTTTGCCGTGAGGATCAATAAAAGCCAGGCCTTCACCATTAGCGATATCTTGCACCGCCATATTTTCCAACATTGTACTTTTACCTAAACCTGTCTTTCCTATCACATAGACATGACGAGTACGATCTTTGGCTTTAATACCAAATTCCACATTTTTATTTCTAGCATCCGCATTGGCAAAGGTTGTAACTCTCTCTGGATCGTACATTTGAGAGTATTATACCAGCTTTTATTCTAGATTCAAAGCACTTTGTGTATAAGTATTCCCCGCATCCCAAAGCATCCACGAAGTTAGACCAGCATCATAAGTAGCTTGTATTTGGGTTCTAACCATCTCTGGTGTATAAGGCACTGGGTAATCATTATCCTGCAACCACGGCCGTAATTTAAGTGGTGTAGAACTAGCGGTCAATAATCGGCCAGCTGCAATATCCATAGAATATTTTACTATTTCATAAGGGTGAGCATTAATAGACGCCACCGAATTATAATTCAAAAATCCTGGTGGATAATGCGATGGATAAACCATAGGGCAAATATAATCAAAATATGGAATTGCCGTTTCTAATACTTGTCCAATATTTAAATCGTCATAATTTGTTGTGGTCATACCGAAAAAATCTACCGATAAAATCAAGCCCGTATCTTTTAATTCATTATGTAAGAATTCAAAGAATTTTTCCATTACTTGTGCCTTATTACTTAAGGTAGAGGAAGCATTCTGATTTAGAGCCCAAATTTTTTCACTCCATGGATAATAAATATCTTTCATATCACCATCAGATGGAAAACGAATATAATCAAAATTAATTTCATCAAAACCAATAGAATATGACTCCTTGGCCAAATCGACCAAATATTGCCACATATCCTTATTCCCAGCATCTACAAAACTCAGGCCTTTACGATCTTTCCAAACCACAGTCCGATCGCTATTCTTTTTTACTGCCCAATCTGGATGAAGTTTCGTCATCAGTGGATCTTGAAAAGCGGTAATTCGCCCAATAACATAAATATTATTTTGATGAAGAACTTCAATAAAATCTGGCATATCAGCTACCCGACAACCAGAACCAACTATATCCTTAAATTCTGGATTATCAATATTAAAAGAAATTGTTCCGGAATAATCTTTAATATCAATCACAATAGAATTGATTTCCGTCTCATTGGCCAGCTTTAAAAGCTTAGTACGGAAACTTGGAGTCCCAGCGACGCAAGCGGTCATATAAATCCCCTTCACGGCCTCTGGAACTTTTTGATGGGTAATTACTTTTTTAATAATTACGGGTTCTTCAATTGTGGTCGTGGAAGTAGAGGCGACGCTGGCTAAATCCGACTTAAAGTTAAAAATAAAAGTTGCTGGTAAAAAACTTGGTAAAATAAAAAATACCAAAACCAAAATAGCTATACTAATAAGTCCAATATAAAAATATTTATTGTGGATTATTTTCAACATAAGTGTCAGTCTTAACTTCCGCCACCTCGTGTACAATCTTAATGACCTTATGTAATTCTTTTCTAAGCAAAAGAGATAAAATAATAATTGCTAAACCACAAACCATAAAAATATAACTTTTCCAATCTCGTGATATAGCAATAAAAGGTGAAGCAATGATTAAAACTAAAACCCCTAAGGTGGTAATTGATGATATTTTTTTCATAATTAATAATATAGCATAAAATTAGGAAACAATCACGACAAATTCCCCTCTCACTTTGTCGGGGTTATCGGTAAAATACTGTGAAACTTCGGTCGGCGAACCAGAAATTATCTGTTCAAAAACCTTAGTCAATTCTCGAGCAATTACAACTTTTTTCTCTGGAGCAAACTTAATAAATGATTCCAAAGCTTTTAAAATCCGATGTGGAGATTCATAAAAAACCATTGTCCTTTCAGAATTAGCAATTTCTTTAAATAAAGTCTCCCGTCCTTTTTTATGTGGTAAAAAACCAAGAAAAGTAAATTCAGCCGTATTCAGTCCGGAAATAGAAAGAGCTGAAATCAAAGCACTAGCCCCTGGAATAGAAATAATTTCAGTATCAGGGAAAACCTCTTTTATTTTTGCCACCAACACCGACCCCGGATCAGAAATAGTCGGGGTACCGGCGTCAGATACCAGAGCCAAAGTTTTCCCTCCCCCGATTAGTTTTAGAATTTGTTCAGTTTTGGAAAGTTTGCTTTGCGAATGATAAGAGAGAGTTGGTTTTTTAATTCCATATTTATTTAATAAATTTACTGTCACCCTGGTATCCTCGCACAACACCAAATCCACCTCGCCCAAAATCCGCACCGCTCGGTACGTGATATCTTCCATATTCCCAATCGGTGTACCCACGACGTAAAACTTATGCTTATTCATATATTTGATATTACCTTAAAATAAAAATTTTTACAAAGAAAGAACCCGCGGGCAGTTCTTTCTTTTTCTGCCGACGCGGGCCCTTGCCGATCTCATTTTGGGATAGGCCCCGACCGATGAACCCTCTGTCTCATAAGCACAATAAAGCCCTTGTTCAATGGAGCAATCCCCACTGCCTTCTCGTTCGCATGACCTTTGTTGAGCTCCGTCTCCACGTAAGAAGCAATGTCCTTCGCACCTGGACCAGACGGATCCGTTCCAAACGATACCACCTTATACTTCCACTTCTTCATCTTCCTTCTCCTCTATTCTGGTGGCTTCTAGCCACGAGTTGACTGACGACGAACATATCACAAATCTACCCTTATTATACACCTGGGGAGGGCGTTTTGTCAAACACAACCGCCCCGTCTATCAGAATAACCCCTTCTTACAGAAGCAGTACACCTTTCACATTTTGATTACAAAATATTCAAGGTCTTTCATTTGGGTCCCCTCCCAAATTTCAACCTCCTCAACTGAGAGAGGGGGTCTGAATTCAGACTTCCTCCTGAGCTAAGGAGGAATGTCATTCTTATGACAAGGCGGTTGTGTTAAAAAATGAGAAATTAATATCTTATCATGCATTGACGGCCGTCCAACCATGTATAGCTAAAAAATAAACAAAGAAAGAACCCGCGGGCAGTTCTTTCTTTTCTGCCGGCGGGCCAAAATCAAATCTCAACCCCGTATACAAGGAGCTTGTCTCTTCCGACACCAACGAGTAGCATTCCAGTACAGACACCGAACAGAGCGAACGGTGATACAACTTGGTGCTTAGTCAAACTCCAAAAGAAGGCGATCGTACTCACGACAATCACAATCAGGCCGAGGTCCAAAATCCGTGTCCAGAATCTCATTCTTATCCTCCTATGGCTTTAAGCCAACGATTTCAATACCCTGAAACAACTAAATATCTGTTATTATTATAACACCCTAGAAGTTTTTTTGTCAAATCAAAACCCCTCCTTTCTTAGGAGGGGTCTGAGTCTGCGAAGGGGGTGGTCTAGTACTCCCTCATACTCACCTGCGCATCTATCTTTTTTATGAGATCAATAACAACAGAAACGACGATCAGAAGAGCGGTACCACCAATTGCTAGTGAAGTAATACCAGTGACGGCTTTCATGGCCAAAGGCAAAACGGCAATCAAACCAAGAAAGATTGCGCCAACTAAAGTAATACGAGTCAAAACCTTTGCAATATATTCTGAAGTTGACTGGCCTGGGCGAACGCCTGGAATAAATGCCCCATTTTTCTGCAAATTTTCAGAAATTGCGTGTGGATCAAAAGTAACAGCGGTATAAAAATAAGTAAATAAGAAAACCAAAATAAAATAGAAAATGGAATAGAACCAACCATTTTTGAGAATAGCTAAAATTGTATCAATTATAGATTTCATTATCCCCACATCTACGACAGTAGATAAATATTGGAAAATCATTTGAGGAAAAATCAAAATAGATAAAGCAAAGATAATTGGAATCACACCAGCTTGATTCACGCGCAAAGGTAAATAAGTGGATACCCCACCATAAACTTTATTACCTCTAATTCTCTTGGCGTAAGTAACAGGAATTGGTCGCTCGGCTTCGGTCACGATTACGACACCCAACACTACCAGTAAAGCCACAACGGCAAAAGCAATATAAAGTGGAATTTGAGATGGAGAGAAAGTGATTAATAATTGAGCAAGATGAGTTGGCACAGCTGCCACGATACCAGCAAAAATAATAAGCGAGGTTCCATTACCAATTCCAAATTCAGTCATCAATTCACCTAACCACATCAAGAAAACCGAACCAGCAATAATCACCATTATGTTAGTGATCATATCAATGGAGGCCAGTTGTGTAACTACACCAGATTTCTGCAAAAGTAAAAGAAAACCACCACCTTGCACTAGGGCCAATGGAACAGTCAAAAGACGAGAATATTGAGTAAATTTTGCTCGGCCAGCTTCCCCTTCCTCCTGATACATTTCTTTGAGTTTAGGAAAAATCATAGTCAAAAGTTGCATCACGATTGAAGCGGTAATATAAGGACCAACACCCAACATCACAATAGATAATTTAGACAAACCTCCTCCAGAAAAAATATTAAAGAGTCCAAAGACATCGCCAGTTGGACTATTAAAAAAAGCCTGTAATTTTAAAGGATCAATTCCGGGAATTGGAATCGTAGACAAAAATCTAAAAATAACTAAAGCGACAACCACAAATATAATTCTTTTTCTTAAAGAAGGATCTTTAATAATCAAACTAATTTTTTCAAAAAATTTTTGCATCTTATTTAACTGCCCCACCAGCTTTTTCTATTTTTGCTTTTGCACTTTGAGACACTGTGCATCCCACTAAGGTAATTTTTTTCTTTATCTCACCACTCCCCAAAATTTTAATCTCTTGATTCTTACCTTTATATTGTCTCACTAATCCTTTAGCAAATAAAGTAGAGGGTTTAATTGTTGCGCCATCCTTAAAAGCTTTATCAATCAAATCTAAATTAACTGTAGTAATTGGATATTTTACACCACTAATAGATTGAAAACTATAACCGCGAAGTTTAGGCATACGCTTAATAAAATCTCGCCATTCTGGTCTGATTTTATGACCCGCACGTGCAGTTTGACCCTTACCTCCTCGGCCAGCAGTCTTACCTCTTTTGCCACCACGACCAACAAGCATCACTTTCTTATTGGGGGTTTTTCTTTTTACATTGTGTATTTGCATGATTTTTATTTTGAAATTACTTCTGCCTTAACTTCTTTCTTAATTTCTTTTATTGGTGCCTTGCCTAACCTAGATAAAGCTTCTACAGCAGCCCGAGCAATATTTAATTTATTCTTTGAACCAGATAAAATCTTTGCAGTTACATCTTTTACTCCAGCTAAATCCAAAACATTTCGCACGGCGCTACCAGCCACAACACCTCTTCCTGGTGCTGGTCTAATAACAATTCGAGCACTAGAATATTTGCAATCAACTTCATGAGCAATTGAAAAAGTTTTTGTCATATTAACTGTAATCATATTTTTCTTAGCATTACGAAGAGCTTTATCAATAGCGAGTGAAGTATCATTAGCCTTTCCTAAACCTACTCCAACCTTACCTTTCTTATCACCAGCAACTATTGCTACGCTAAAGGAGAATCGACGTCCACCAGTGGCAACACGAGCAACGCGACGAATATTTAACATCTTCTGCTCAAATTCATTTCGTGGACGAGAGTCTCGATGCCCAGTTCGTCTAGGATTTTTAGGGCGTGAATCATTATTCCCTCTTGAGCTTGGAGCTCGAGGAACAAAGGTACTTGGTCGTCCACCAGCTACTTGAGCTGGAGATTGAACAACAACATTTTCTTCTTTTTTTGGTTCTATATCCATAATAATTAAAATTTTAATCCTCCCTCTCTTGCTCCGTCAGCAAAAGCTTTAACCCTACCAACGTATTTAAAACCACCCCGATCAAAGATAACCGCCTCTATTTTCTTGGCCAAAGCTAATTTAGCAATCTCCTTTCCTGTTTCTGTACAGCGATTCATAAAAGTCTTGCCTTTCACTTTCATTGAAGATAAAGAAATTATGGTCTCTGCCTTATCATCATCAATTAATTGACCATAAATATATTTATTAGATTTAAATACAGCTAAACGAGGTTTTTCAGCCGTACCAAAAACCGTGGCTCGAATTTTTTTGTGCCTTCTTTCTACTTTCTGTTTTTTTACGTTTAATTTCTTCATTTCTTTATACTCAATACTTATACTATATACCTATACTGTTTTCTTACCTTCTTTTCTCTTAACAACTTCATTTTCATAACGAATTCCTTTACCCTTATATGGTTCTGGTTTTTTCAGCGCGCGTAATTCCGCCACATAACGACCAACAAATTCTTTATCGATACCAGAAACGGTAATAACATTTTTATCAGAAGAAACTTTTAATTCCTTAGGGATCGCAACCGTCACTGGATGAGAAAAACCTAATTTTAAAACCAAATTAGTCCCCACCACATCAGCCTTAAAACCAACCCCTTCCACAATCAATTTCTTTTCATAAGCCTTATTAACACCAGTAACCATATTTTGTACATGGGAAGAAACCGTACCCCAAAGACTATTCATATCTACGCTTGGATTCTTAGAGCTTGGGATAAAAGAAACTTTACCTCCATTAACTTCAATTTTAATACCTGACTGAAAAGTTCGAGTCATCTCACCCAAAGGACCTTTAACGGAAATGGTTTGGCCATCAACTTTTACTTCAGTCTTAGCGGGGATAGTTATTATTTTTTTTCCAATTCTTGACATTTTTTCTTTTTTTGTTTAGTAAATCTTAAACAATAATTCACCACCGACTTTTTCTTTAATGGCCTGTCGATCAGTTAAAATTCCTTTTGGTGTAGAAAAGATCATTCTACCAAAACCACCTTTCATTGGGTGAATTTCCTCAAAACCTTTATATACACGGCGAGAAGATTTGGAAATCCTTTCTACATCTTTTACTTTTGATTCGCCATTATGATAATTTAAAACAATCTCTAGGGCTGAGCCAGTTCCACCCACTAC
Source organism: uncultured Candidatus Saccharibacteria bacterium (assembly GCA_964485905.1). GTDB lineage: Bacteria > Patescibacteriota > Minisyncoccia > Phycocordibacterales > GWA1-40-21 > CAIJXO01. Next base: position 10,540 of record CAZAJY010000016.1, read on the forward strand.
TGAAGCATGACCAGGTTTCTTCATTACAGATTTTATATAACCTTCAACCATTAAAACATTAGCAATTGCTTCTTTTAGTTTAGAATAGGGTAAAAGAATTGATTCCTTATGAGCCTTACCAGCATTTTTAAGCTGAATTATTAAATCTGAAATTGGATCGTTTACCATGATGATTTTTTAATGCCAGGAATTTTACCCTGATTAGCGAATTCTCTAAAGCAAATACGGCAAAGATCAAAGTCTCTCATATAGCCATTTTTTCGGCCACAACGAAAACAGCGTCTCACCACTCGTGAGGCAAATTTTGGATCTTTCTTGGCTCGTGCTTTGACTGATGTTTTTGCCATTGAAATTATGCCTTTTTAAATGAAAAAGCCCTTATGAGCTTTGTGGGGGTATAGTAGCAAAAGGGCGTTAGAAAGTCAACCAAACGAAAGCCCCTGATCCTACCAGGGGCTTGGCTCTCATATTCTCCTATATTCATTCGAGGTAGATGCAGACGTACTCGACAACCTCGTGGCAGACAACTCGAAACGAGGTGTCACCAGCGACTTCAAAATCGTCACCAGGACCATATCCCCCAGTCTGAGTTTCCTTCTTGGTAACCCGATCCAGAAGATACAGTTTCCCTGCGGTGATCACCATCTTCTCAGGACATCTTGTCTTGAACTCGTAGGTTCCCGGAAAGATTACTCCAACAGTGTTTCGTGTACCGTCAGACTCGTGAAAGGTGTGACTAACCACCTTTCCACCGAAGTAAATGTTGGCTGCGGCTGTGAGGGTCACGCTCCTGAACTTCATCTTTATCTCCTTTTCTCCTCTTGAACTGTCAGTTAGCTTGAAGCAAAAGCGCCTCAACGTAACCGAGAGCAACTAATCCATTTTTTATATTACTACCAAAAATATTTTAGTCAAGCAATGCCTCACCTATCTTATACTGCTCGCCGGCGCCCATGGTGATGAGGAGATCAGAGGGGCCGAGGGAGGATTGAAGATAAGAAATAATTGAGTCAAAGTCGGGAAAAGAATGAACCACCACCTCGTCATCAGAATGACACTCCTCCTTAGAAAAGGCGGAGATGCGGCCAGCTAAAATCTCACTTGAAATAGTGGGGTCAAATTTTTCACGCGCGGGAAATATTGGAGTCAAAATAATTTCATCAGCATCATCAAAAGCGGTGGCAAATTCATTTAATAATAATTTGGTGCGGGAAAAAAGGTGTGGTTGAAAGACGACTACAATTCTTTTATCCGGAAACATTTCTCGCGCACCCTGCAAAGCCGCCCTTACCTTTTGTGGATTATGCGCATAATCATCATAAACCAGCGCCCCTCCGTCAGCTGACGGATTTTGTTTCATCATTCCTTTATATTCAAATCTGCGCCATGTGCCTGTAAACTGAGATAATGATTTTTCAGCTCTTTTCAAATCAATATTCAAAACTTTCGCCACAGCGAAAGCGGTTTTGGCATTCTGCCGATTATGCTCCCCCGGCACCAATAATTTTTCGGTCATTTCTATCTCACTATAATCAATAACCTTACACTGAACATTATTAATAATCGGCTGTAGATTCGGCAGTTTAGTATTACAAATTAAAAAACCATGTTTGGGTAATTTTTTAGCTAGATATAAAAATGAATCCTGAATATCGGCTAAGTCTTTATAAAAATCTAAATGATCAAGATCTAAATTATTTATCACCAAAATAGACGGCTCTAAATTATGAAAAGATTTTTTATATTCATCGGCCTCCACCACCAAATACCCGCCCGGATGACCCGTTCGGACGGGTTTACTACTCCCCATTATAAAATTAGTGACTGCCTCCCCCTCATTAGATAAGGAGGGGGACGGGGGGCGGTTGAGAAAACTTCCCACAATCACCGTTGGATCTAACCCAGCATCAATCATTACTTTAGCTACCATAGCCGTTACTGTAGTTTTACCATGGGTACCAGCAACAGCGATAGTAAATTTTTCTTTGGAAATAATTCCCAAGGTTTCAGGATAAGTTAACATTTTAACTCCAGATTTTTTAGCTTCAATCAATTCGGGATTATCTTCTCCAATCGCATTCGTATAAATAATTAAATCACAATCTTTTGGCACATTTTCCTTTTTCTGACCAATAAAAATAATGGCTCCAGCCTTCCTCAATTCTTCAGTCACTTTAGTTTCATCCCGATCTGAACCAATAATTATTTTCCCTTCCAATAAAAGCATTCGTGCAATCGCCGAAATTCCAATTCCCCCAATACCAATAAAATAAATACGTTCAGCTTGTTTTAAAATATTTTCAGACATTTTATTTTAAATTTTTTACAATCTTATTAAACTGATCCCCTCTATCATATTCATTTCTGAACATCCCAAAGGAAGCAAAAGCGGGCGAAAAAAGTGAAATGTCCCCCTTTTTACACTCTTTTATTGCTTTCTCAACCGCAATTTTTAAACTTCCACACCTAATAGCATTAATCGTCAGTTTATCAGACCCAGAACCATTAAGTAAAATTACTGACTTGCAATATCTCGAAATCTCTTTTGCTAAACCCGACGTATCTAACCCCTTATCTGCTCCCCCGCAAATTAAAATAATTCTCCTATTGATCAAGGGTTCACCTTGATTGATTTGGCCCAAAGCACGAAGTGCCATAATCGTAGCCTCTGGTGTGGTCGCAGTGGTATCATTATAAATTTTTATTCCTTTGTAATTTTTTAAAAGTTGCAATCGCCCCTCTACCCCAGCAAAATTCTCTACGGCTTTTTTAATTATCTTTTCATTAATCTTCAAAACTCTAGCCACAGCGATAGCACAAGCAATATTCTCCAAATTATGTTCTCCGGGAACTTTTATTTTCCAATTTTTAGGAATTAAATTTTTGCCAACGACTATTTTTTGACTTTTTACTTTTCCAATTTGTTTAGCAATTTTTTCCCCACAAATTAAATAATCTTCTGGTTTTTGATGTAAATATATTTGAGCTTTATCCATAAAATATTTTTGCATTGCCTCATTTTGATCTTTACTATTTTTCAAATAAAAATTTAAATGGTCGGGCATCAAATTAGTGAAGACTGAAATCTGTGGACTCTTTTTTATTTCGCCCATACCGTGCAAACACCATGAGTCCAATTCTAGAACTACGGTATCTCCTGACTTAATATTCTTAAGTAAAGCCAGAGTTGACTTTCCTTGTACATTACCAGCTAGATGAACTTTTTTACCCCAAGCTAATTCTAATATTTGATAAATCAACTTGGTCGTCGTCGTCTTACCTCTCGTCCCGGTTACGCCAATTGTCTTTACATCCTCAGGTAAATTAGCGAAAAATAATGATTCGCTCTCATGTATTGGAATATTATTTTTTCTAGCTTCTTGTAGATATGGCGAATCCACTGGCACATTACCGGGCTGTAAAATAAAATCTTTATTTTTGAAATCTTCTAATTTATGTTCGCCAAGTGTGTACTTAATATCCTTATACTTTCCGAGCTTTCTAAGCGAGGGTCTGAGTTCGGACGAAGACTTGAGATCTGTGATAGTAAGCACTGCCCCGCACTCGGCCAAAAAAATAGCATCATTTAATGCCCCACCCAAAAGCCCAAGACCCATTATTGTCACCTTTTTATTCTTAAAATATTCTTTGTAATTTTGCATAAATTTTGTGGGCGCGGAGAGATTTGAACTCTCAATCCCTTACGAGAACTACGACCTGAACGTAGCGCGTCTACCAATTCCGCCACGCGCCCAGTAATCATAAAAGTAGCATTTTTTTTAATTTTTTGCTATATTTTGTAGATTGATTTTGCGCGATTAGCTCAGGTGGTTAGAGCGCGTCACTGATAATGACGAGGTCCCAGGTTCGAGTCCTGGATCGCGCACAAAATAAACTGCTTTATTTTGTGCCAGGACGAGAACGGTGGAACGATGTTTTGTTAGCAAACAAAACCGTGAGCCGGTGCCCAGGCAAAACTTTTTGACGAAAAAGTTTTAGCCGAAGGAGAGTTCCTGGATCGCGCACAAAATTTATCCAAATGAGAAGGGCGCCTAACAATTAAGTTAAGCGCCCGGGGTGTGATGGTCGTATACATCAGGGAGCGTAGCCCTCCAACGTACCGACCGAAAAGAACTATTTCTGCCGAGCATCATACTCGGCAGCCGCTTGGGCCTGTTCCGCGCTACCCCTCTTCGCCATTTCCCGAGACAACCAGCGGTCATTCCGAGCGACGATATGGGACAAAACGATAAACAACATGACGACCAACGCGGCGGTCAGACCTTTTGCCAAGTTACTCATAACCAATCCTCCTTTTCTATCTTTAAATACTAGCATACTCTATCTTAAAAGTCAAGCAAAATTCGAGATAGCAAAAAAGGCCATATTTCTAGGCCTTTTTTGCGAGTTTTTAAATATTATTCTTTCTTTTGTTCCGTTCTTCAGCTTAGTAAAATATTTCTATTAAACTAGCTAATATATCTCGTCTTTCCGAGAAGGTCATCTGATTTTAGGTTTCAGTAAACCCTTCAGTGCTCAATTGAGGCATTGAAGATCGACTCAATAAGTCAGTATGACTACTCACATAATCACACCAACGTTGTTCAATTTGAAAATTTCCACGAGCAGCTTCCGCTACCCGTGCCTTGTTACGACTTAGTCCTTGTTATTGAATTTACCGTAGGCCGTGACTAGCACAGACTTTGGGTATCCCCAATTCCCCTGACTTGACGGGCGGTGAGTACAAGACTTGAGAACGTATTCACCACAGTATAGCTGACCTGTGATTACT